>JBOFET010000374.1:0-25649 GCA_051648225.1 Luteolibacter sp. | reverse complement strand
GGCAACCACGATCCAGGCGGCGATGAGTAAAACAAGATAGAGGCGGTTATCCAGATGCCCGATTCTTCCACAGTAGTCGATGATCACCGGCAGAAATTCCATGCTGCGGGCGGTGCGTGAGAAAAATGGCGGCATCAATTGCAGGGTCCACTCTTCAGTCCAAAGTGAAAGTGCGAGATATGCCAGAGAAACGGGCGCGGCGACGAGTAGGCCGTTGAGAAGTGCGCTCTTCAACCCTCTCCGGCACCCGTCCTGCAATACCAACCATAGTCCGATCGGCAAGGCCATCCATTTCAAGCCGATGGCAAGCCCGACTAACAGCGAAGTTTGCCAGAGGAATCCTTGCTGCCGATCATGGACCAGCCACGCCAGAACCATGGCTAGAATGAAAAGTGAGTCGTAATGCCCGCCGCCGGCAAAGCTCAGGGCGGCAAGAGGATTCCACGCATAGATCCGGGCCGCTTTGGAACCGAAACGGGCGAGCAGAATCCAACAGATCGCCAAGTCCGCCAGAGTGAAGACCAGTTTGAAACCCCACACCCCGAGTCCCAACGAACTCATCCCGGCAAACAGCCATTGCACGAGGGGTGGATAGATCGCCGTAGCACCGCGCAAGCCGATGGAATGCCATGCCTGATCGCGAAGACCCTCTAGCAAAATGGAATCGGGCGGGTGCAGATACGGGTTGAATCCATGAGCAAGGACGTTTCCCTCCCAGACGTAGCGATAGGTGTCCCAGCCCGTCGGCATGATCAGGAAAATGCTGCGGATTGCGACCGCCACCCCCATCAGAAGCCAGGGTGATACGGGTTTGCTGCCAAGAGAGATCAGCCAGATCAAGGTCATGGCTGCGAGGGTGGGAAGCCAGGTCACGATCTGATTGCCCCCTGCTTCCCCCGCAATACTGGTTAAAACCCCTGCTGCGATCACGAGCGCCATGGACAAAATCGTGGATGCGGCTGACGATGTTTCGAAACGCGCGCGGAGGGCGTTCATAACGTTGACGAAGAATTGGCCTTAAAAGCGATTTCCGCCGCCGGCAGGTCGTCAGGCAAATCGACGTCGGCGAGAAACCGGAGTTTTCCGACGGTAAGTCCGGCGGTCCCAGCGGCTGCTAGAGACTGGGCGAAAACATGGGATGTTCCCCATTCGATATTTTGAAACATCGCCGGAGCTGGCGTTGACAGACCGATGAGATAGTAGCCTCCATCATACGCAGGACCCAGAACCACGGGGTATTGTATGAGAGTATCGAAGGCGCTTGTTAAAGTTGCTTGATCGAGTTCGGGGCAATCCGTGCCGATGACGAGCACCCGTTGCGCACCTTCGTCGAAAGCCGCCGTGACCGCGCGGTCCAGGCGTTCACCGAGGTCACCATTTCCTTGTTCCTTGAAATCGAAGTTGCCTAACCATTCAATCCCATCGGCGGGCGTGCCACCATCGAGCCGGATGACGAGCTGAACGCCGCTTGATTTGCAAAAATCCTGTGCACGACTGATGGTGTGGCGGGCAAGCCGGTCGTGGAATCGGGCGGCACCCGCTGCGCCCAGCGCGGGGATGAGGCGGGTTTTGTTCCGCCCCTCGCAGGGAAGCCGGGTGAAGACGATGAGCTGGCTGCTAGAGAGACTCACTGTTGATTCAGGCTCCAACTGTAGTCGGTGTTTTTCACCGTGAGACCACCTTTTTCGACGATGGCCCGGTCACCACCACTCATGTAGGGGGCGATGAATTTTTCGACACTTCCGGATTTTTCGACGAAGTCACCTTTGAACCAATCGAAAATCGACGAAAGGTAGAGGGTTTTGTTTTTGGCATCGAGACGGTTCTTGGAACTGTCTTTGAGAAACTTGCGCGTTTGTTCGTCCATTTGTGCGGAAAGTTTGGATGCTTGGAAGGCCTCGTTTCGCAGTTCAGGGCAGCCGATCGAGGCACAGTTGATCGCGAAGTGGATTCTCGGGTCCTTGTATTTCGGCCGGAGCAGATCGTTTTCGAGATAGTCGAGAGTTTGTTTTTTTCCAAACAGGCGGACGACAGGTTGCTTCCACGGACCGCCGGAGGGGGCGGAAATGTCTTTGATGCTTTTTACCGGATAGTGATCGATCACGAGCTTGAGCGTGGCTGCATTGTAAAGATTGATGAGCATGGCCATTTGCTGTTCTTTACCATAGCTTTTGAAGTCAGCTTCAGAAACGGCGGCGAGTGTGTCCAGATAGGCGATCAAAGAGGTGTTGTCGTTTTTCAAACCGGCGTAGTTCACGCCTGAGGACTTGGCATATTTCCCAAGCACCCCGTCGAAGACAGCGTGCGAATGGTCGAGGGCTTGCACGGAAGCGATGGAGCTGAGGCAAGAAATCAAGGCGGTGATGATCAGTTTCATAAGACTAGGATGCGAGTGTGTTTTCAAGAGTGCCGGTGCAGCTGCTACCTGCACCCGCCGTGCAGCCGAAGCAGTGATTTGCAGTGAGAATGGATTGGGAGGCCATGGATTGTGGGGTGACATCCCAGAGATAGAGCGGCTTGCCGTTGCGTTGTTGCATCCGGAGCATTTGGTTGAAGTCGCAATCGAAGACTTCTCCTTCGTAGCCGATGTTGAGGGTGTTCCGGCACATCAGGCCGTCAACGGTGGCGGGATTGAAACTGTTTGATAGAAGTTCCATATAAGTATCCCACTGGCCGCTTTCCCGCAGATCCACGGCGAAGCGGGCGATGGGGAGATTGGTGATGGCGAAGAGGCGGGTGAACTCGATGCCGTATCTGGCTTTGAGCTCCACCTTGTAGTCGGCCTCCAGTTCCGCTTGGTCAGGCGGGAGCTTCGCGCCGATGGGATTGTAAACGAGGGTGAGTGGAAGGGTGCTGCCGTAGCCGACAGCGTTGAGTTTTTTCAGGGCGCTGATGCTTTTTTGGAAAACACCGTTGCCGCGCTGGGAGTCCACGTTGTCTTCGATATAGCAGGGGAGGGAAGCAACGACTTCGACCTGGTGGCGGGCGAGGTATTCCGGAAGATAGGAGTGAGTTTTGGTTTCGATGATGGTTAGATTGTTGCGATCAATCACGTGAGAACCCACGGAACGGGCGGTTTCCACAAAGTAGCGGAAGAATTCGCTGATTTCGGGAGCGCCACCCGTGATGTCCACGGTTTTGGGGCGGTGCTCAAGTATCCACGCGCCGACCTTGTGGGCGGTTGCTTCGTCCATCATTTCCGTGCGAGTCGGGCCTGCATCCACGTGGCAGTGGGTGCAGGTTTGGTTGCACTTGCGGCCTACATTGATTTGCAAGGTCTCGAAGGTTCCTCGTTGTAAGACCAGGTTGTGGGAAGCGATTTTTTGTTCGAAGCGATTCATCGTTAGACAAGTGGACGGATGAGATAAAAGACGAGGCCTGCGGAGATTGCCGCGCAGGGAAGGGTGATCACCCATGATGCCAACACGGGAAGGATGGTTTTCCATTTGGCTTGCCGAGTCACTGCACCCATTCCGAGGAGTGCGCCAACGCTGACGTGGGTGGTGCTGACTGGAAGCCCGTGAATGCTCGCGGTAGTGACAAGCAGTGCGGTGGTGACATTCGACGAGAGACCTTGGCCGCGACTCATGTCGGTGAGTTTGTGGCTCATGGTGTGAGCCACGCGGAGTGAGTTAAGCAGTCCGCCTATTGCCATCGCCACCGCGACGAGAGCGAGGTTCCAGTGAGTTTGGGCGAGGCCGGTGACGAGGAGCAGCGCGGCAATTTTAGGGGTGTCGTTGAGCCCGCGCGCGAAACTCACCGCACCCGCGCTGACGAAATGAAGGCTGTCAACGAGGCGTTGTGCGCCAATCCCGACGACGGCTCCCTGGTAGCGGCGTTGGCAGACGGAATTTGAGTCCACAGTGACGGTGAGCATTGACTCGGTGGTCATCACGCCTTCGCCGGCTAGAGGGTGAAAAAGCTCCTCTCCGACGCAGAGGCAGCTTTCCGCAGTCACGCTGGAGATGCGGCGCAGGCTGATGGAAACCAGATACATCGCCGCGCCCACGACCATGGCGAGCAAGGGGCTGAGCAACAGCGGGATGAGAAATGATTTGCCGAGCACGGCGTAGTTCACTTGGCCCGCGCTGGCGGCGATGCCGGCACCAAACAAGGATCCAATAAGTCCATGAGTGGTCGAGATAGGAAACCCCAAGCGGGTGGCAAGCAGTACGGTGAAGCCAGCCCCGAGTGCAACGGCGAGGAGAAACGAGGGCGCTTGGACGAGTGACTCGGGAACCAGCCCTTTCCCTGTGAAATTTTTCAACAAAGTGGTGGCAAGAAAAATGGCGGCGATGCCACCAAGACAGGTCATCAAGGTTCCCCAGCCAAGTGCGGTCTTATAGCTGCACGTCTTGCTGCCATAGAGGGTAGCAACGCCTTTGAAATTGTCGTTCGCTCCATTCGCATAAGCGAGGAGTCCGACGGCGAGGATGGAGACGACGGTGATCATGGTGGGGTCAATGCTCACGAGTAAGCGGGTTTGAGCAGCTTGGTATAGATAAGACCTCCCAAGAGACCTCCGAGAATCGGGGCGATGATATAGACGGTAAGCCAGCCGCTGCCATTGGCAGTGAATGGAATTTTACCCCAACCGGTGAGCGAGGAAAAAATCCGGGGTGCCAGGTCGCGCGCGGGGTTGAAGCTGGCCATGGTGAGTGGTCCTAACAAACAAATCAGCAGGGTGACGGTGAGGCCGATGGTGGGCGCGACGAGGATGGATGGCATTCCCGTGTTCTTCGGATCTGTAACGCCGAAAATGACGAGCAGTAGGATCGCAGTGCCGATGACTTCTGCGGCGAAGGCGGGTGCGTGCGTCATTGAACCCCGGGACTCAGGTGTGAGGCCTTGGCTGCCGGGGTTTGGAAAATATTCCGCAAAGACTTTGGCGCTCGCCTCGCTGCCGGGTGCGCCTCGTGAGATTCCGTTCTCCGTCTCGAATTTCCTGAGCGGCTCCGAGAAAATCAAATAGAGCACCGCCGATGCGAGAAAGGCTCCTAACATCTGCACGGCAATGTAGGGAACGACCCTGGCCCCCGGGAAGCCCCGGAATACCGCCATTGCAATGGTGACGGCGGGATTCAAGTGGGCGCCGCTGAGCGATCCTGTGAGATGGATGGCCGTCGCGATGCCCAGCCCCCAAACGATGGCGACTTGAAACAGACCGACCAAAGCTCCCGAAGTGACGGCACTGGCGACGGAGCCGCAACCGAAGAATACGAGCAGGAAAGTTCCGACAAGCTCGCCGGCAAACCATTTTGGAAGGTGCATATTCGCAGCGGAAGATGTTCTAGCAGCATCCTCCTCCGTCGCAGCATTCGGCGGCAACGGTGGTGGCGTTGTAGTCCTGGCCTTTGGTTTCCTTGGGATGGCGGAGTGCTGAGGTGGCACAGTTGAAAGGCTTGGCGTCCGCCAGCGGAATGTCCGTAAGTGGCTCGATAAAGGCGAAGTGCTCCTTGTAGGGTGCGGCCTGATAGAGATTGAAGGTCTTGTCACAGACGGCGTAACGTTTTCCGCGCTCCATGGCGTGTCCGTCATCGTCGAGGACCTTGAGGAAAGGGCCTTTGTAAACCACGGCTTGGTTGCGCTCGAAGCACGGTCCTTGTTTGCCTTTCCAAGCTTGGATGGTCACCGAGCGGAACTCGATGCCCTCGACCGTCTGCCAAGGCGCGTCATCGCGTTTGAGAATCTCGATGCCATAGAAGCCAGCATCGGCGAAGGCTTGGAGAAACCCCTCCTCGGTGTAGGCTCCACTGATGCATCCGCTCCAGAGATAGGCATCATTTTGGAGGTGAAGCGGGATTTCCTCGTCGGACACGATGTCCGAAATCACGGCGCGGCCTCCTTTTTTCAAAACGCGGAAGATTTCTTCAAACAATTGGCGTTTAAGCGGCGTCTCCACCAGATTGAGGACACAATTAGAAACCACTGCGTCGATGCTGTCACTTGGGATGAGAGGGTGTTTCACCCGCAGATTGGCCGCGAGGGCATCTGCCGCGAGGTAGGATGCTGCGTCAGAAATCGGGTTCTTTTGAAGTTCCTGATCGAGGAGATTGAGATCGAGTCCCAGATCCTGGATGCGGCCCTTGCGGAACTCCACGTTTGCATAGCCGAGGCGCTCGGCGACGATCAGGGCGTTACGGTTGGCGACTTCGAGCATGTCGTCAGTCATATCCACGCCGATGACTTTTCCGGTCGGACCCACGACCTGGGCGGCGATGAAACAGATCTTCCCGGTGCCGGAACCAAGATCGAGAACGGTGTCCCCGGGGCGGAGGTGTGTCGAAGGATCACCGCAGCCGTAATCTTTCTCAATCACCTCGGACGGGATGATCTTGAGAAATCGAGGATCGTATTCCACGGGACAGCAAAGTGCGGCTTCGGGGGCGGCGGCGGCGGCGGCATAGCGCTCGCGGGTGGCGGATTCAGGGGAGGTCATCATGGATGGAGTTGCGCGACATTCGGCTATTCCTAGAGACGATGGGAGGGAAAAAATTCCCTGTTTTTTCTCCTGGAAACAAATTTCGACGGAATAGGATGGGGGCTTGGCCCTCCTAATGCGGCAGCTACGCTTCCTCCCATCATCATGATCCAGTCCATCCAACGCTATACTCACTGGCTTCACGGCAAATGGCCTGCCGGTGCGGTTGAAAAAGCACCCCAGGTCCATGACGATGGCACTTGTAAAATTCCTGGTATCCGCATCGTCGGCGATCTTACGGGTGTGCCTCTCTTGAAATTTTCCGCTGATACCGGAGCGCGCGCGGTGCAGGGTTTTCTAGCGGAACCCGACTTCGCCAGAGGGCCCGCCGATGATGAGATCCTCGATCTCGCCATCATCGGTGCCGGGGTTTCCGGCATTTCAGCGGCCATCGAGGCGAAGAAAGCCGGGCTGAACTTCCGGCTCTACGAGTCAGCCGAAGCATTTTCGACGATCCGGAATTTTCCGAAAAAAAAGCCCATCTACGCATACCCCACCGAGATGATTCCTGCGGGGGAAATGCGTTTTAAAGCCGAGGTAAAGGAAGAGCTTCTCGCAGAACTCGATGCCCAACAACAGGCTAACGGAATCGAGACCACCTCCGCAGCGATCGACCGTGTCACGCGCTCGGGCAAGTTGCTGGAGCTGCACCTGAGCGACCGCACTGCGAAAGCCCGGCGGGTCATCATCGCCATCGGTCGCACCGGGAACTTTAGAAAACTCAACGTCCCAGGCGAGGGGCTGGACAAAGTGTCTAACCGGCTCATCGATTCTTCCAAGTTCTCGGGCAAGCGCGTTCTCGTCGTGGGCGGTGGGGATTCGGCGATGGAAGCTGCCATTTCACTCGCGGAAGAGGGTGCCACCGTCGATTTGTCTTATCGCAAGCAAGAGTTTTCCCGGCCCAAGCCGGAAAACATCGAGAAACTCGCGCGGCTGGAGGCAGCGGAGAAACTCAGCCTTCACCTCGGCACCAACGTCCAGGACATTGATGAGGCACAAGTCACTCTCTGCGGAGACGATGGCTGCGACCGGGTGATTCCTAACGACTACGTCTTCACGCTGATCGGCCGGGAGGCGCCGCTGGATTTTTTCCGGAAGTCCGGAATCCCTGTGAGTGGCGACCGCGATACACGTTTCAAGCTCACTCTGGTGCTCTCGCTGTTATTCTGCTTCTGGCTCTATCATTGGAAAAAAGGTGGAAAGCTGCCCTTCGACTTGAAGCTGCCATCATGGCTGCTGCCAGATCCGGCGAAGCTCTACACCGGCCTTACCGGATGGTGGGATACCACGGGCACTCTCGGCCATGTGGTGAAAGAAGCGGTCGGCCAACCGGGATTCTACTATGCGCTGGCTTATTGCGTTTTGGTCGGGTTTTTCGGACTGCGCCGCATCCGCCGCCGCAAGACGCCGTATGTGAAAGTGCAGACCGTCACGCTGTTTTTGATTCAGTGCATCCCGCTGTTTCTTCTGCCCTACATCCTGTTGCCCTGGATGGGAGAAAACGGTGCGTTTACGAACGGCGGCATCGGCCAATGGTTCGGTGAGACATTCCTGTCTAACGGTCCAGGCACCAGTCCGGATCAGTATTGGCGTGCCTTTGGTTTCATCCTCGCTTGGCCGTTGTTTGTTTTCAATCTCTTCACCGAGCAGCCGATCTGGGGTTGGCTGATTCTCGGCTTCGTGCAGACGTTCGTCATCATCCCGCTGATTGTCTGGCGCTGGGGCAAGGGCGCTTACTGTGGCTGGATCTGCTCTTGCGGCGCACTGGCGGAAACTATGGGAGATGCGCACCGGCACAAAATGCCCCACGGGCCAAAGTGGAACAAACTCAACATGATCGGCCAGGGCGCATTGGCCTTTGCCTTCCTCATTTTGATCGTCCGCATGATCGGTTGGATTTTTCCCGGCTCGTTTTTCGCCGGTGTTTACAATGCTTTGCTATCTGGATTGCCGCTAATCAACTATGCCTATCTGGTGGATTTATGGATGGCAGGCATCCTGGGTGTGGCCTTTTACTTTCATTTTTCCGGGCGCATCTGGTGCCGCTTCGCCTGCCCGCTGGCCGCACTGATGCACATCTATGCCCGCTTCAGCACGCGGTTCCGCATCTTCGCAGACAAGGATAAATGCATCTCCTGCAATGTCTGCACCTCCGTTTGCCACCAGGGCATCGACGTGATGGCCTTTGCGAACAAAGGCAAGCCGATGGAAGACCCCGAATGCGTGCGCTGCTCCGCTTGCGTCCAGAGCTGCCCGACCGGGGTGCTCAACTTCGGGCGTCTCGATCAAAACAACCGCCCGGTCTTCGATACCCTGCCTGCCTCGCTGGTTCAGCTTGCGGAGCGGCGTAAGGCTGGCAAAGGCTAACTCATGCCCACCCCCCGCACCCTGATCTGGTCTGGCTTGTTTCTGCTAGCCTTCGTTAGCGCTGTCGCTTGGGGCAGCATTCCCACTCTCCAGAGTGAGCCGTTGATGCGGGTGGCATTGTTCGCCGTGATGGGACTTTGCCTGCCGGGGCTGGTTCTTTTTTTTCCTGATCTCACCGGGAAACGGACTCTCATGCTGCTGCTCGGATCCGCCATTTTACTGCGTCTTGCCCTCCTGCCAGCATCCCACTCGGATGATGTCCACCGCTATCTCTGGGAGGGAAAATTGGTGCTCGCCGGGGAAAATCCCTACGCCGTCACGGCCGATGACGCATCGCGCGATTCCTATCACGATGTCCACCGGGCGGCCATGAACCATCCTGACAAGTTCACCATCTACCCTCCGGGCAGCCAGTGGTTGTTCGCCGCCGTCGCTGCGATCGACTATCAGCCGCGCACGGCCAAGCTTCTGGTGCTGCTGGGTGATCTGGTGACGCTTCTGGTGCTTTTGCGCTTCCTCAAGATCGAGTGTGCGCCACTCCGCTGGGCGGGTTTTTATGCGTTCAATCCCGTGGTGCTGGTTGGCTACGCGGCGGAAGGTCACTCTGACAGTTTGATGATTGCCGCTCTGCTAGGTGCGCTGCTCGCTTCACGCACCGGGCGGCACGTGTTGGCTTGGCTTTGTCTCGGCTTGGCCATCCAGTTCAAACTGATCTGCGTGGTGCTTTTACCCCTGTTTCTGGACCGCCGCTCATGGCGCTCGGCGTTGGTGATTGTGCCGGTCTTGGTGATTCCGTCCCTTCCGTTTTTGAATGCCCTAGAATCCTGGGTTCGGGGCGTGGCGAGCTTCGCCAGTGGTGGGGTTTTCAACAGCCCTATCCTGAGTTTCTTCCAATACTTCGAGTTCTTTGAGTCTGCCTCGCGCAAGGGATCCGCTCCGGTTTTTCTGCTAGTGCTGGTGGTCGTCTGGATTGCGCGGCGGCGTGGGCTGCCATTGCTGGATGCCTGTCTCGTTGTGCTAGGTGCGCTGATCTTACTCTCGCCGATCGTTCACTTTTGGTATTTGGCGTGGATCTTGCCCTTGGTCGCGTTGCGTCCGTCCTTGGGGTGGACCGTGGCATCGGTCACTGCGGCAGGATACTTCCTCGCGTGGTGGACGTTAGAGCAATCCGACAGCTGGGGTTTCGGCCAAGGCACACCGGCTCTGTTATGGACTCCGGTGCTGCTTGCCTTCGCGGCCCAGCATCGCTCCCTGCCCGCGCGAGTGTTCCATGCTTGGAGAAATCCGGCGCCTGCCGTCCATCCCGAGAGCATCGGTATCGTGATTCCCACCTTGGATCCGGGCCCTTCGCTGCCAGCCCTCGTGGCCGATCTCCGGACTGAACTCGGCGTGGACTCACCGATCATCATTGCGGATGCCAGCCGCACTTCCCCGCCTGAAATGCCCGTCCGGGTCGTTTCCTGCCAGCGCGGTCGGGGAAATCAAATCGCCGCCGGCATCGCGGCGATGGATGCCGAGTGGATCGTCATCGTCCATGCGGATGCTCTACCCAGACCAGGCTGGCATGCCGCTCTCCGCAGTGCCATTCAGGCTCACCCGCAGGCTGCGATGTTGGTTTTCGGCCAGCGTTTTGACCGTTCCGGCTTCGCATCCACCGTCATCGAGGCCATGAACGAAGCCCGCGTCATCCTCGGCGGGGTTGCTTTTGGTGATCAAACGATGGTGGTGCGACGCTCTGCTCTGGCCACGTGTGGCGGATTCCCAGCCCAGCCGCTGATGGAAGATGTCGAAGCCAGCCTGCGACTCGCGACCCGTGGGCGGGCGGTCTATCTTGGCCACGAATGGTGCGTTTCCGCCGTGAAACTGCAAAGCCACATCCTCAGACGGATCCTCATGGTTTTCCGGCTGGTGGCCACCTATCAACTCGCCCGGTTGCGAGGCCGGGCCCATGCCGCCGCCTGTGCCTCCCGCCTCTATCGGGAATACTACCCCGGTGCTTGAGGAGGAGGGGAGATTTTCATCCAAATCGAGCGGAGCGTGGAAATTCCATCATCGCACTTGCAGGAAGCTGGAACCTTGGGAAACTGCGGCAGAAACACCACCACCTACCATGCGTATCCTCACTCTCATCACTGCCGTCATCTGTATTCTTGTCGGACTCTACGGCTTCACCCAGGGCACGCCGAACGCCCAGACCGGCATGGTTTCCAAAACGGCGCTGATTCCCGCGTGGATCGGTGTGGCGTTCCTGCTGGCGTGGCTGGTTTCCACGGTCAAACCGGCGCTTCACAAACACGCGATGCACCTTGCGGTGCTTGCCGCGCTGATCGGCATTCTTGGCGCTTACATGCCGATCAAGGTGCGTGGACTGGATTTCTCCCAAGCCTCGGTCCAGGGATCGGTGGTGTTGTTTCTCACCTGCGGCACGTTTTTCGTCGCTGCGATCCGCTCGTTCATCGCCGCCCGCCGCAGCCGGGCTTAAGCGCCCGCCGCCTCGCGGATGGCTTCGAGTTCCTCCCAGCGGGTGTAGAGCTTGGCGACCTTGGCCTTGGCGGCATCGAGCTTCTCGACGTGCTCGGGAATTTCTGCGAAGCGCTTTGCTTGGAATTCCGGGTCGTGCAGGAGTGCTTCGATGGACTCGGCTTCCTGCTCGATGGCGAGAATGGCGCTTTCCATGCCTTCGAGTTCGTTCTTCTCGTTGAAGGTGAGCTTGCGGCCTTTTTTCGCGGCTGGAGCGGCGGCACTTGCCTTCTGCCGGGCGGAGGCATCGCGGGCGGCGGCTTGGGCGAGTGCCCGTTGCGAAGCTTCGCGGGCCTGGCGTTTTTCTAGGTAGTAGGAGTAATTGCCCGCTTGCACCGCGATGCCGTCGTCTTCGAAAGCGATGATCTGGTCGCAAATTCGATCCAGAAAATAGCGGTCGTGGGAAACGACGATCACTGAGCCGTCGAATACTGCGAGCGCTTCTTCTAACATCCGCAGCGAGGGCAGGTCGAGGTCGTTCGTCGGCTCGTCGAGCACGATGACGTTGCCGCCGTTTTTCAGGACCTTGGCCAGCATCAGCCGCGCGCGCTCACCGCCTGATAGAAGATCGACGCGTTCGTTGATGCGCTTGTCATCAAAAAGGAAACGCCGGAGGTAGTTCCGCGCGCCGAGCGGCTGGTTGCCGAACATCAGCTTCTCGTTACCGTCGGAAATCTCGTCGAGCAGCGAGCCGGTGCCATCGAGCGCCATGCGCGTCTGGTCGATGTAGTTCACCTTCACCCGCTTGCCGGTGACGGCGCTGCCTTCGCTGGGTTCGAGCTGGCCGAGGCAGAGCTTGAGCAAAGTCGTCTTGCCCACGCCGTTGCGGCCGACGATGCCGGTGCATTGGCCGGGGCGAAGGCTCAGAGTTAGATTCCGGAACAACCAGCGCGGTGATTTCTCCGATCCCACATTCACGCCCGCGCCTTCCAGTTCGACGACGATGTTTCCCAGATCCGGCGGTGGCGGAATGAGCAGATCCATTTCCCGTTCCTCGGGCGGCGCTTCCATTCCTTCGATTTCGTAAAACTTGTCGAGCCGCGTGCGCTGCTTGGTGCCGCGCGCCTTGACGCCGGATCTCACCCATTCGAGTTCCTCGCGCAGGAACCGCTGCCGGCGGCGCTCGGTCTGGCTGGCGATTTGCTGGCGGATCGCCTTGGACTCGAGGAATGCGGTGTAATTCCCCGGATGGGAAAACGCCCGGCCTTGGTCGATCTCGATGATGCGCGTGGCGATCACATCGAGGAAGTAGCGGTCGTGCGTCACGAAAATAACAGCTCCGGGAAAACCCTTCAAATATTCCTCCAGCCAGCGGATCGATTCGGCGTCGAGATGGTTCGTCGGCTCGTCGAGCAGGAGTAAGTCAGGTTGGCAGGCAAGCGCGCGGCAAAGCGCGACCCGCCGTTTTTCTCCGCCTGATAGCGGACCGACAATGGCATCGAGCGGCGGCGTGCCAAGCGCGGTGGACGCGGCCTTGATGCGGGCGTCGAGGTTCCAACCATCGGCGTGGTCGATGAGGTGAAGCAGGTCATTCAGCTCGGCGTCACTGCCCTCGCCGTTCTCATAGCGGCGGATCGCCTCGACGATGTCGGCGGCTCCCGAGGCGATGTTTTCCTGCACGGTGAGTTCCCCATCGAGCTCGAACTCCTGCGGCAAATAACCCACGCGGAGCGCCCGGCGCAGGGAAATCTCGCCGGAGTCCGCCATTTGTTGGCCGGTGAGGATTTTCAGCAGCGAGGTTTTTCCACAGCCGTTGCGGCCGACCATGCCGGTTTTCTCCCCGGCGGACACGGCGAGGGTGACGCCGTCGAGCAGCGTTTGGTAACCGTAAGTCAGGCGGATTTCGTTGGCGGAGAGGAGAGCGGACATGAAGCGGCGCGCTTGTTGCCTATCGCGGGCGAAACGTCCATCGCGGATGCGGTTTTCCGGCTCAGGCGTGGAATTCCGCTCGCCGGACGCTGGCTTCGAGTTGCCGGGAATCGCAGTTCAGGCCCAGGGAATCGAGCTCGGAGTAGATTTTCCGCAGCCAGACTTTGACGCGCTGGCGGTCGAGCAGGCCGAGCAGTTGCTGGCCGTCTTCGGTTGCGTTGATGGCCGCCCAGAAGCTGGAATTCGAGTGGTCCACCTGGCGCATCGAGCCTTCGTGGAGTTTCGGGAGTTCGAGAATTTTTGCACCGAGTTCCTGGGCGCGGAGTTTCTGCGGCGAGGCGAGAAAAGCGTCGAAACGCGCGCCGCGGCCTTGATTCAAGACGATTACGTAGCGCACCTCGGTTTTGAAATCGTCGAGCAAGCGACCGAGCATTTCCAACGAGTCGCGCCCGTCATCGAGGATGTGCCAGCAGTTCACCATCACCCCGGCTTCACGGAAGAGTTCGAGCACGCCAGTGTCGTCCATCCAGCCACGCAGCGAGGTGCTGCTCTGAGCGGCGAGGTCCACCACTACCTGCGTGTTACGCCCCTGCAAGGCGGCTTCCGCGAGCCGGTCGAGGCTTTGAAAGTCCTCCAGTCCGACGTGCTCGGCGAAATCCTCGTAAAACCGGATGAACGAGCCGTGCGAGCGATCCGAGTCGAACCCCCGCAGCGGAATGTTCCGGTCGATGCAATACTGGGCGAATACCCGCGACATCACCGATTTGCCCACCCCGCCTTTTTCCCCGCCGATCAAATGCACTTGATTCATAGGCGGCGGGCTTAACAGGTTCACCCCGGCTGTCAAAGCACGATGTGCGGCAATCAATAGTCCGCCACCGGACTGGTCGCTTGGTGGGTTTCAATTTCCGGCACCGCCGCTGCGAGGGCGGCCAGCGAGTCACAGGTTTTCGCCCATTTTTCCCCGGACCAGAGCAATGGCCCATGCAGTTTGCGCCGGAATCTCGCCAAGCGATCATGCGCCTCCTCGATCATCCAGTGCGGCAGTTCCGCGATGGCCCGCGCGGCGATTTCCGCCGTGTCGGTGCGGTGGCAAATCAGCACCAGATCGTTGCCCGCCTCAATGGCGAGTTTCACATCCTGCCCGCGGCCGTAGCGATTCGTGATCGCGCCCATGTCGAGGTCGTCGGTGAGCACGAGATGCCGGTCGAACCCAAGCTGGTCGCGCAGGAACCGGCGGATGATGCGCGGCGAGAGCGACGCAGGGAAATCCGGGTCGATGTTAGGAAATTGCACATGAGCCAGCATGATCGCATCCAGCTCCGGCATCAGCGCAGTGTAGGGAATCACGTCCTCGCGCAGCAGTTCCTCCAGCGTGGCGGGGGACGATGGCAGGTCGTGGTGAGGGTCGGATTGCGCGCGGCCACAGGCGGGAAAATGTTTCGCACAGCTCGCGACCGAGCGTTTCCTCAGCCAGCGGTTCCACTGGCCGGCATAGTCGATCACGCGCTGCGGATCGCTCCCCCAGCAACGGCCGCGCAGGGCGTTCTGCGTTTCTGGAAAATGGTCGAGATCCAGCACGGGTGCGAAATTCAGATTGACGCCTAGCAGACGCAGCAAATCGCCCGTGAACGCCCCCGCTTCCGCGATTTTCACCAGATCCTTGTGCGCCGCGAGTGCGGGTGCCGAGGGCGCGACCGGCGCGATCTCCTTCGTCCGCGTCACCCGCCCGCCTTCCTGGTCGATCGAGATGATCGGTAGATCCGAGGATAGCTCACGGAGGTCGTCCGTCAGCTTTCGAGTCTGTTCGGCGGAGACGATGTTCCGGGAAAAAAGGATGTAACCCGCCGGCTGGAGCTTGCGGAAAAGCGCCGCCTCTTCCGGAGTTAGTTCCGGGCCGGCGATCCCGAGCATGAGTAGCGAACCATCCATCATCGGCGGTAAAAAAAGCACCCGGACCGGACCTTGTCGACTCCCGGACTGCGGTTTCTTCCAATCTCAACCTATCAGTTTTTAGATTGCAACACACGTTTGCTGGGTTTATGAATGCCCGCGATGTCAACACGCGTTCATTACGTCTTGATCGATTTCGAGAATGTTCAGCCAGAATCCCTCGAAGCACTTGGAAAGGACTATTTTAAGGTTCTGATGTTCGTAGGTGCCAGTCAGACCAAGTTGCCATTCGAAACGGTGAGTTCGATCCAGCAAATGGGAACCCACGCCGAATACATTAAAATCTCAGGGAACGGTCCGAATGCCTTGGATTTTCATATTGCTTTCTACATCGGCCACCTAGCGGCGAAGGAGCCGAATGCAGAATTCCTGATCATCTCGAAAGACACCGGATTCGACCCGTTGATTCAACATCTGAAGTCGAAGAAGATCAACGTCTCGCGCTCCAAGCTTGTTCCTGGAATCACTGCGGTAAAAGCGGTGGATGCGAAAACGCCCAAGGATCGATTCGAAGTTCTGATCACCAAGCTGCAGAAGCTCCAATCTTCCAAGCCTCGTACCGTGAAAACTCTTTCGAGTACGATCTCCACGTTGTTCCTCAAGCGGATATCCGATGAGGAGGTCGCCACACTGGTGCAAATGCTTGAGAGCAGAAAAATCATTTCAGTCGTAGCAAACAAAGTTTCCTACAATCCTCTCTAACCCAGCTAGGACATCATTTCAGCGCCCTAAATAGATCAACCCAGCCCCGCGCTTGCCGAACCGGGATCTACCTGAGAGTTTCCAAGCAGTGGAAGTGGCTTGGAAAAACGATCTGCCGGAGGGATTCGACCCGATGACGGCCAAGGAGCTCCGGCAAAGTCTGCGGCGCGGCAGTTTTGTCTATCCGTTTCTAGCCATTCAGTGGTTCGCGGTGGTGGCGATGGGCGTCGAGTTCAGTCTCGGCCACGCGACGGAGAGTCAGGAATACACCGGAATGCTGAACCTCGAACTGCTGTGGACCTCCGGCCCGTTCTGGATGGTCGTCGCGGCGATCTGCCTCGTCCTGATGCCCATGGGTGGACTGATCCTGATGGGCCAGGAACTCGAAGAAGGGAACCACGAACTGCTCCTGCTCACCAAGCTGGACCGCTGGCGGGTCGTCTTCGGGAAATTTATCACCCTGTGGGGCTTGTGCGTGCTCACGTTTGTTTCCCTGCTGCCGTATGTGGTCATGCGCTACATGGTCGGTGGCATCGAGTGGTGGCACGAGGCGGCTTGTGCCGCGACCGTGTTAGGAGGGTCCGCCATGCTCTGCGCCGGGGCGATCGGGGCATCCGCCTTCAAGTGCACGGCTGCTAGAATCGCCATGCTCGGACTGTTTCTCGCCTCGATGGCGCTGGGTTGTGCCGCGCCATTGTTAGGAGCCGGTGCGCAGACCGGCGGCTGCGGCTGGCTCTATCACTTCACGGCGCTTGCGGCGGTGGTCGCCTTCACGCTGGTCGGCTTGGCCTTGGCGCGCTCGCGCCTGAGGCTGGCGGTCTTGGCCTTCGAAATGAACCCGAGCGCGATGATCATCGGCTTGCTGGTTTTCGCCCCCTTCGTCATCGGGCTGACCACAGCGATCACGGTCGGCTGGGGCGGGGCCATCGGTCTGATCGGGCTTGCGGTCGTGGCGGTGAAAATGGACGTGACGCCCAAGGCTTCGAACCGGAAACCACCGCCGCTACCTGAGATCCCGGAGGCGGAACTCTAGGAAACCACTCGTTTCGGACGGGCCGGGTTTTCCGCAGCACCTGGCAGTTTATGCCTCGGCAGGAACGGCGTCACCAATGATGCCTCGAAGTCGAACACCTCGGAAAAATCCTCTTTTTTGTCCGAGTCCTGTTTGCCGAACACCTGCTCTTCGATGAGATTGAAAACCATATCACCGACGTCCTGGCACTTGCGGATACTCCACTCGGTCATCAGCGTCGAAGCCATCGGTCCGAATTGTTCCAGCGCGAAATCCCGGCATCCGGCGAGCAATTCGGGACCGCTCACATGGCGTGCCTGACCCCCGTTTGACTCGGCGACGCGCTTCAAGGTGAAGTCCAGCGCATCCTTGAGAAAAAAGTAAGCGTGCGGATCAAATCTCTTGTCCCGCTTGAGAATGGCGACGACGGATTGTTCAAATTGCACGGCTTGCATGGAGGGGAATATGCAAATTTCAGGAATCCTGTCAAAGTGGTTTAGGAAATCCTTTTCGGCGAGCGAAGCTTCAAGACTCGGCCCGATGCGAAGCTTCGTGCGGAGGTTGTGGTGGCGTTTCTAGCAGTAAATCAGCCCGCTTCGGCCGCGGCGGCGAGTGCCTCCCGGGTAATGCGGGTGATTTCCGACCACTTGCCGTCATTGATGAGCTGCTTGTCAACCATCCATGAGCCGCCGATGGCGGCGACGACCGGGAGCTTGAGATATGAAGCCAGATTGCCTAATGAAACACCGCCGGTGGGGATGAATCTAACACCGGTGTGGCCGTAGGGACCGGCGAGTGCTTTGAGCATGTTCACGCCGCCAGCGACTTCGGCAGGGAAGAACTTCAGCAGCTTGCAACCGAACGCGAGTGCGCCCTCCACTTCACTGGGAGTCATCACTCCGGGGGAAAACCGCAGGTCCAGGTCTTTCGCAGCGGCGACGATTTCCGGGTTGAATCCCGGAGCCAGGCCGAACACGGCACCCGCATCCTTGGCGCGCTTGACCTGATCCTTTTCCAACAGAGTCCCAGCACCTAGCAGGATCTCCGGGAAGCTAGCGGCGATCCGCTCGATGGATGCTTCCGCAGCCGAGGTGCGGAATGTGATTTCCATGATGTCGAGGCCACCGGCGAGCAAGGCCTCCGCGAGTGGCTCGGCGGATTCGACACGGTCGAGGACGACGACGGGGACAATGCGCTTGGCGAGAATACGGTCGATCATAGGCCGAGAGAGTGAGGTAAATCCGGCGAATGACAAAGAAAATGCCGTCGCGCCCGGAGATATCCTGTCTGCCTGGACGACTCAGCGTTTGGCGTAAGCGTAGATGTCCATCTTTGCAGCGCTGATAAAACCGCTGCGCGACGCCTTATCGAGACTACGGCTGTAGCTTCCGATCGTGGTGGCTTGGTGCGGCGCGTCGGCGGTCATTTGGGCGAGTCCCATACCGACCTTGGAGGTTTCCATGAGGACGCGGTTGAGGACTTTTCCGACTTGGTTGGAGACCGGACCACTGCCGTGTGTGAGGTTTTCGCGGACTCCGACGATGGCGAGGAAGACCAGCGAGTAACCGAGCATGCGCATACCGGTCCGGAGGCCACTAGGGGCGGGATTCTTTTTCATTGGGGGGATTCGGGGGGTGTATATTCCTAATGGAATACGCAAAGTATCAGTCGCAAGGGGTGATGGTCAAGAAATGTCGATCATCCTACGCGATCGCGTGGGGTGGTATCTACCTTTTCTGACTGGCTCTAACACCTAGCGCCACGCGGCGGCGGCGATGAGTTAGGAAAGCCGGTCGCGGAAATCCTCATAGGTGAACTCGCGGATCACCTCGATTTTTCCGTCCTCATGCTGAAGCGCGATGGCCGGATGTTTGACGCCATTGAATGTCGTCGTTTTCACCATCGTGTAATGTGCCATGTCGTCGAACACCAAGACGTCGCCGACTTTCAACTCCCGGTGAAATGAAAAGTCACCGACCACGTCACCCGCCAGACACGTCGGGCCGCCGAGGCGATAGGTCCACTCGCCGGATTCTCCCGCCAAGTGATAGTTTTCTCCTTCGAAGGTCACCGCCGGCTTGCCATCCGAGGGCGCCGAATCGATCAGGAAAACATCCGGGCGATAGGGCATTTCCATCACGTCCGGCATGTGGGCTGTCGCAGAAATGGATAGAATCGCCAGCTTGTGTCCGGCGGATTCAAACACGTCCATCACCGTCGCCCGCAGCACTCCGGTGTGGATTGCCACCGCTTCGCCCGGCTCCAGCCAGACATCCACGCCGTATTTCTCCCGCGTTTCCCGGACGAGCCGGACCAAGCGCCCGCGGTCATAGAACGGCTTCGTGATCCAGTGCCCGCCGCCCATGTTCAGATAGGTGAACTGTGGCGAATTTAACAGATATCCGAATTTTTCATCCACGGCCGCCAGCGTCTTTTCCAGATCGTCCGAGTTCTGTTCGCAGAGGGTGTGGAAATGCAGCCCCGAGAGTCCACTGAGATCCGTTCCCGCAAGTTGCTCGGCCGTGATACCAAGCCGCGATCCCGGCACGCAGGGATCGTAAATCGGTGTGTCGCCGGTCGAGCATTCCGGGTTCACACGCAAGCCGCAGAGCAGCTCGCCGGATTTGAAACGCGGATGCGCCATCACCATTTCCCGAAAGCGGAACCACTGCGACAGCGAGTTGAAATCCAGATGATCCGTAAATTCACACAGCGCCGCGATGTCCGCCTCATCATAGGCTGGCGAATACGTGATCACATGCTTCTGAAAATAATCCCTTGCTAACTGCGCCTCCCACAAGCCCGACGCGCAGCACCCGTCCAGATCCTCCCGCACATACGGAAACGCCTTCCAACAGGAAAATCCCTTGAGCGCCAGCACCAGATGACAACCCGCCGCCTCCTTCACTTCGCGTAACACGGCGGCGTTTTTCTTCAGGGCGGCAATGGAGATCACAAACATGGCTGGCGCAGACAGAGAGGCGAAACCGCTGGGGAATCCAGTAGTTTTTCCCCCGACTGCCAAACTCTTCGCGGATCTTGAAACTTTTTCCTAAGGATTTTCTTCCATCCGTGTCTTCCTCGTCAGAACGCATGACCCCACACCCGTTGATTCATGGAAGCCCGAACCGCCAGCGCCTCTCCCAAGGCTGAAACCCGGCGCCACCCGGTGATTCCATTCCTGCCGTCGCACCCACTCATGGAGGAAAAACCCACACTCCGGCAGGTCTTCGATGCGGAGGAATCCGTGCTGCTCCGCTACGCCCACGGCTTGCTTGGTCAGCGGGAAACCGCCGAAGACATCGTCCAAGACGCCTTTTTAAAACTCCACGCTCATTGGGAGGAAGTCATCCACCCTCGCGCGTGGCTTTTCCGCTGCATCCGCAACCTCGCCCTCAGTTACCTCCGCGACCACAAGCGCGAGACACCCATGGACCCCGACCGCGAGTGGGAAAGCGCCTCGCCCGATCCCGAACAAGCCCTCGGCAAACTCGAAGCTATCGGCACCCTCCAGCTCCTCATCGCCGAACTCCACGAAGACGATCGTGCCCTCATTTCCCTCAAGTATCACGATGGCCTCAAATACGACCAAATCAGCCAGCGCACCGGCCTCAGCGTCAGCAACGTCGGCTACAAACTCCACCACGCCCTGAGAAACCTCGCCGATTCCCTCCGCCGACTCGGCGTGGAAAGCCCGGAAGGCTGAGTTCTGCCAGATCAAAAATCAAAAATTCTCAATCAACAATCGTCAATCACTCTTCAAATGAACGAAAAACCACCACCCCCGTTCGACACCGTCGGCGACGAATCCGTCGAGGCGCGCATCGTCGCCTGGGTCCTCGGCGAGGCCTCCGCCTTCGAGGCGACCGAACTCGAACGCCTCTGCGAAGAGCGCCCCGAACTGCTCGTATTCCGCCGCCGCATGCGCACCCTCCACGGCCTGCTCACCGAAGCCGAAGCCGCCGAGAACGACCACTCGTGGAAACTCCCCGAGGAAAAACGCAAGGTGCTCGATGAAATCTTCGGTGAGGAAAAAGTCACCCGGCTGGAGCCACACCTCGTCCGTCCAGGGGGGCACCAAGAGCAGGGCATTCGCCGCAGTGGGCGGCGCGCACTACTGGCCATCGCCGCCTGCCTGATCCTGACGATCATCGTCGCTCAACTCATAGGTCCCATCAGTCGTATAAGTCCTATCAAAAGTGCCGTGGCCACCGACACGGCAGTCGCACCTTCCGAACAGGCGCTCCAAGAGCTCAACAAAGCAGTCCGCGATCAGGAAGACGAAGTCGAGGAACGCCGCAAGGTCCTTTCCACCATCGTCGGGACCAAGAGTGTCAGTTACAAGCCACAGTCCGGAGTGGGCAACGAAGTGATGGAGGCAGACTCGCGTCAAATAACGACCGAACGCGGTCTCGACAATCACGACTACTCCGATGCAAAGCGCGATTTCGAAGCAGAGCTTGAACTCCTTCGAACGCTCAAGCTCAAACAGATCGCTGCCACCAGAGCCGCAGACGAAAGCTTTGCTGCCAATCAATCCGCTAAAACCGCCCCATCAGACGGCAGCTACCGCCTCGAATCCAAATCGATATCTTCTAACCGTGAACTCGGAATGCTAAGGACCAAGGAGCAGAGCATGCTCGCGAAAAGTCCGGCCCAGCCCGCGGCACCGGTTGCCGCTTCCGCGACGCCCGACCTAACCCAACTGCCTTCGCCGGCCGAGTCGCGCGTGATGGATCCGTTGCCAGCCATCGCTGCCAGCGGACTTGGTGGAGGCGAGGGGATGGGTTCGGGCATGGCGCTTGATGAGGCGATTGATTTGGGAGGAAATGATAACACCAAAACCAGCGATGAGAGAGCTCTAGCAATTGCTCCAGACGACTCCGCCGTGCGGCGCAGAATCATACCGTCGAAGGCGACGATTGCGGGCCACGATCTGGCATCTGATAATCAAAGTCGGGCGGAATTGTTCTCGCAGGTGGATGCGACCTGGGAGCTTTTAGTCCCAGAGGATGGGAAAAAGCGGGAGTTTCTGTATCCAACGGAGTTTGAACCGCCCGCAACTGCCAGTGAAACACCAGCCGCCGAGGAAGCCGAATCACTCGCTAATCTCGCCAACGAAATCCTCGCCGCCGAGACTCCCTATTCCACTTTCTCCCTCAACATCAGCGACGCCTCGTTCCAACTCGCTAAAGCCACTCTCACCAAAGGCGAACGCCCCGATCCCGCCAGCATCAAGCCCGAGCAGTTCTACAACGCCGTGGACTACGGCGATCCAGCACCAGCGTCTAACGAACCCGTCGCCGCCACCATCGAGCAATCCGCCCACCCGGTCATTCCGGGTAGAAATCTCGTCCGCGTCGCCCTGCGCACCGGATCGGTCGGTCGCGGTGCCGTGCAACCGCTGCGCCTCACCTTGTTAGTCGATCAATCCGGCTCGATGCTCCGTGAAGACCGCCGTGCTTCGATGGAACACGCTCTAGACCAACTCGGCGTCCTGCTCACGAAAAACGATCTCGTCACGGTCATCGGTTTTTCCCGCACCCCGCATCTTCTGGCCGAGGGCAAGGCCGCGGACGAGACCTTGAAACTCCCCGAACTCATCAACCAAACCGCCAGCGAAGGCGGAACGAACTTGGAAGAAGCTCTGAAACTCGGTGGCCAGTTAGCCGAGCGCTATCAACTCGCCGGTGCCCAAAACCGCATCGTGCTCTTCACCGACGGTGCGGCCAATCTCGGCGATGCAAACCCCGCCCACCTCGCCGAGCAAGTCAAAGCGTTCCGCCAGAAAGGCCTCGCCTTCGACATCGCCGGCATCGGCGCGGACGGCCTGAATGACCGCCTGCTCAGTGAACTCGCCCGCAACGGCAACGGTCGCTACTACGTCGTCGGCGACGAAAAAAACGACAGCCTCGCCCGCCAACTCGCCGGGGCCTTCCGCCCATCCGCTGAGAACGTGAAAGTGCAGGTGAATTTCAACCCACAGCGTGTTGGAAATTACAAACTCATCGGCTTCGAAAAGGACCGGCTCAAGACCGAGGACTTCCGCAACGACGCCGTGGATGCCGCCGAACTCGCGGCGGAAGAAGCCGGAGTCGCAGTCTATCAAGTCGAACCGCTTGCCGATGGCACTGGAGAAATCGGCGAGGTCAGTGTGCGTTTCCGCGATGCGGCGAGCCAGGAAATGGTCGAGCGCAACTGGACGATTCCCTTCGAGTCCCAAGCCACCGTCTTCGACCGCGCCACGCCTTCCATGCAGCTCGCCGGACTCTCCCTGCTCGCTGCCGAGAAACTCAAAGGCGGACCGCTCGCTGATGCCATCGATTTCAAACAGCTCTCCGGCTCCAGCACCTTTGTGAAGCAGTTCTACGCTGGCAGTTCACGCGTCTCCGACATGCTCCGTGTCATCGACGCACTGAAGTAACGGACCGCGAAATTCATTTCGCCCGAATTCATTCATCCAGGCCGGATCAATCCCGCGCTCCAGTTTTTACACACTCTTTACCCAAGCGGTCGGATGGCCGTGATAGAAAACCAGTTCACATGAAAACCGCATTCGCATGGTTCACCGCCCTCATGGTATCCTTCGCCTTCGCCCAGGAACCCGACGACCGCGTCATCCTCGTCCCACTCGCCAAGGCCCCGAAAGAAGCACCGCTCTTCTTCTCCGCCACCGCCGACGTGAAAATCCAAGTCGGCATGGAGGAAGTCATCAGCGAGCAGGAAATCGATTTTAAAATCCATCAGGGAAAACCTGAGACCCTCACGCTCGGCCTGAACGGCACCGGCGAGGTCGTTTCCGTTACCGGTGAAGGCCTGCGCGATTGGTCGGTGCGCGTCGCCGAAGACGGCTCCCGTTTCCTCGACGTGCGCCCGATCGCCGACGACATCAAGCAATTGCAACTCATGGTAAAAACCCGCCTGAAGATCGAATCCCGACCCATCATTCCCTTGCTGCCCGCACCCGGTGCCGCCACCGGATTCTCTCTCGCGCTCTCCCTAGCCGCCGACAGTGGTGTCGAACTGCTCGTGGAAAAAGCCGAAGGCCTCGTCCCGGTCGATGACTCCAACAGTCACAAATTCCTCGGCTACGGAGCCGCAAGACTCGAACTCGGCACCTTGCTCGCCGGCACCGGCGCGCGTGGGATCGAACTGACCAACACCGCCACCACCGGCCGCCTCGCCGCCGATGGCAACAGCATTTCCATCAAACTAACCGCCACCGCGAAAGCCGCCGCAAAAGGATCCGCCGTGCAACTCCTCGGCGGTGGCGCGGCCCTGGCCGGAGGCGTTTCCGGCGATGGCTGGCACGTGATGCTTCGCAAGGACGACTGCATGCAGAGCTACGATCTAATCGCCGAACGCCCCGGCGAGTTTCCAGTCGAAGTGGATTTCATCGTCCCAATCACCCGCGCGGGCGATTGGCGCAAGTTGGAGTTCTATCTGCCTTCCGGCGTCGTAGTCCCGGTGAAAATCGAAGGATTGGGCAAGGGCGTCTCATTCGACCGCCTGCTGACCGTGGTGCCCCAACCGCAAGGCGACGCCTGGCGCGGTTTCCTTCCGGCCAACGGCTCCGCCGCGATGGCCTGGCGCGAGGCGGGCGCGGTGGCGGACGGAGCGTTGTTCTTCTCCAGCACGGAATCCAGCGACGTCCGCATCGGCAGCGGTTTGCTGCGGCAGCTCACCACCGTCGATTTGCGCGTCCTCCAGGGGAAACTCGCCAATCTATCACTTTCACTCGACGGCCCCGGCGAAGTGCTGGCGGTCACGGGCGAGCCGGTGCTTGGCTGGTCGGTGATCGAAGAAGCGGGTAAACGCCGCCTCGACGTGAAACTGAGCCGCCCCATCGAAGGCAGCGGCCGGATCGTCATCGAGGCGCAGTCCGCGCTTGGTGGATTTCCCGTGAAGGCGGAGGCGCTGCGGATGATCCCCATCGGCTCGCTCCGCCACAGCGGCTGGCTGCGGGTGGCGAACGAAGGCGCGGTCCGAATCGAAGTCGCCGATGCCAAGGGCCTGATCCAACTCGCGCCAGGTCAGTTCCCAGGCGGCGTGGACGAGAAACTCCGGCAGGTGTTCGTCTATCGATTTCCCTCGTCGGACTACAACTACGCCATCCAGGCAGACCAGGTCCTGCCGGAAATCGCCGTGACCGAAGTCACCGTCTATGAACTCGCGGAAACCGACCGCCGGATCTTCGCTGATCTGGAACTGGATATCCGCGAGGCACCGTTGCGCGAGTGGGAGTTGGAAATCCCCGCCGACCATGCAGTGGCGTCAGTCACCGGCGCGGCAGTGGCGGACTACGCGGTGGCCAGCGAAGTGAAGGACGGAAAACGCCGCCTCAAGATCATTTTCAAAGAAGCCGTCATGAATCGCCAGCTTGTCAGCGTGCGGTTGGAAAGGAACGAAGCTGCCAAGGCCAGCGCATGGGATCTCCAACCACTCGGCTTCCCCGGCGTGAAATCGCGGCGTGGCTACGTCGGGGCCGTCGCGGCAGCGGGGTATCGGTTAGTCGCTGGAAAAACCAGTGGAGTCGCCGAGGTGCCAATCACGTTTTTCCCGAAGAAGACCGCCGGGCTGCAACAGGCGTTCCGGTTGCGTGAAGGCGCTTGGCAAGTCGGCCTCACTGTCGAAGCCCTCGGCCAAAGTGTGCAGGCGGATGTCTTCCACCTCTACTCACTCAAGGCCGGCGCGGCGTATGGCAGCGTGTTGATCAACTACTTCGTAGTCGGCGCACCCGCCACC
>JBOFET010000373.1:0-1211 GCA_051648225.1 Luteolibacter sp. | reverse complement strand
GGCGAAAGAAGTTTTGCGGAAACTGAAACGTGCCGGTTTTGAAGAACGCCGACAGAGCGGTTCCCATTTAGTGCTGCGCCATGAAGACGGTCGACAGACTTATCTGCCGATGCACACCGGCGATGTGCCGACTGGTACTTTCCGCTCCATTCTGAAGCAGGCGGGCCTCACCGAAGAGGAATTCCGCGAACTTTGACCCGCCGCTGCAGGTCGTTAAATTCATCCCCATCAGTAACGGACTCGCGGACGAACTCGTCCAGGCGCGGGCGCGGAGGGTGATTCGCAATATCGCTCGATAGGCGGGCGAGGGGAGCTTGCAGTTCGCCTCTTCCAGCGGTGGCGAGAAGAGGGACAGTAAGGTCCCTCCTCCACTCTCAGAAATGGAAGATGATACCAGTGGTGAAACCGTGGTCGAATTCCTTGGGGGAGGTGATCGGAAACAGGTAACCGGCGCGGATGTCGAAACCGGCCGCGAAGCCGTAGCTGATGCCAACGAGGCCTTCGAGCGTGGTGTCGCCCTTGTCGGAGCCATTGAGCAGCGTCGAGCCGGTGGCTTCGAGATGGATGTTGAACAGCCCTCCGGCAGAGCTGGCTGGGTGGTCATGGCCGGCGTGATCCTGGTGGTCCCCGTGCTTTTCACCGAAGGATTTCACAAGGCCGAGGCCGAATACGAGCTCGGTGGAGTCTTCGTCGAAACCATGCTCGACGGCGACGCCGGAGTTGAGCGTGAACCAGTTTCCGAGATCGTTCCACATCGCGATGCCCGGTGCGATGGCAGTATCGCCGCCGAAGGTGCTGCTGCCTGTCGGCAGCACGACCTCCACCTGGCCGGTTAGAAGGAATCGCTCGCTCTCGATGAGGAGGGCGCGGGGCACGACGGCGAAATCACCGAAGCCGGAGGCCGAGCCCTCACCTTCCTCGTCCTCCCAGATGTAAGGGACTTCCATGATCACGCCGAGGCGGCTGGTGAAGGCCCACTCGAGTTCCAGTTCGGTCTCATGTTCGGTCACGCCCTCGCCCTCAAGATAGGCATAGTCCAGGAAAAGATCGCGGCCGGTGAAGGCCGGCTCGATCCCGAACGAGTGGACGTAAGGCGTGCCGAGCTTGCTGAAGTGGATGTGCTCGAAGGGCTCTAGGAAACCTTCGGCGGAGACGAGGCTGGATGAAATGACGGCGAAGGCGAGGGTGCTTGCGAGTGGTTTCATGTCGGG
>JBOFET010000372.1:0-4770 GCA_051648225.1 Luteolibacter sp. | reverse complement strand
CGGGACAGGCTGGAAGCCTAATTTTCCCTTTTTAAGACAGTCTCTCAGAGGTGTCTCCAAATCAAACCGATTCCCCATCGGCTAGATTGATGCAGGGGAACTCCATGAGGGAGAGAAAAGAATTTTTCACCGCCAAGACGCCAAGATCGCCAAGGCAAATAGAAGATACGTCAAGGACACCTCCATGGGGGATTTCAACCGCAGATGAACGTTCAAAACGCAGATTGAAGAAGGGATAAGACGGAGGCCTGCGGGTTTTCAGTAGGTAGATCGATTGCCAAAACGAAGTCCCTAGGAGCTGCGGATTGCCTCCGGCGGTGCGGCATGCGCTTCGCGTCTCATCGAGACTTGCTATCGCTCGCTCTGCATTCCGATCCGCCGAGGCCCATGAACCGGCGATGGATACGAGCGGGTGCGCATTTCATCGGCGGCTCATGGGCCACGGCGATTCGGAGATCGCCGCTCCTTGCTGCGTTGTCGTGCCGCGCTCCGAGCAGGAGATCGAAAACAACTTTTGGCCAAAATGGGTGAAGCTTGATCGAAAAAGGGTCGGCATCGGACGCGAGAGATTCCTCGACCAGGCGCTTGAGTGATTGCCGTCGGGTTTTGGGGATCGATGGGGCGCGCCCCGCTGGACGGGTGTTCCTCAGGCTTCCCAGAACCAGTTCATCACTACTTCGATCTCGGGATGGATGCTGTGATGGACCGGGCAGCCGTTTGCCGCGCTTTCCAGGAGCTTGCGGTCCGGATGGCTGGCCGGGAGCGGAATCCGCAAATCAAGCTCCAGCCGATGGATGCGGCGGGGCAGGTCTTCCGACATGATTTTGCGCACGTTCACGGTCATGCCTTCCACCGGCAGTTCCTTGCGCCGAGCGACGATGCCGATGACCGTGGCCATGCAGGACCCGAGTGCGGTGGCGACGAGATCCGTGGGGGAAAAGGCCTGGCCGCGGCCGTTGTTGTCGAGTGGAGCGTCGGTGACGAGGGTGTTTCCCGAAGGCAGGTGGGTGGCTTTGCAATGCAGATCGCCTTCGTATGTGAGGTTGATTTCGACCATGATGGGCGTGGTGGGGTGGATTATTCGAGTTTCGCTTCCAGCGAGGATTCCTCTTCGGCAGGCACTCTGGCAAGCACCGTCCGGAATCCGTAGATGGCGTCTTTAAAGGTTGGAGGGACGGCATTGCGCGAGCCGGAGTAGAGATTCTCCGGCTGGTGGGAGTTCCAGCCACCGCCCCGGAGGACGCCCATCACGTTCTGCCCGAGCCTGGAGTATTCGTCGCCCACCCACTCCTGCACGTTTCCGCTGAGGTCGAAGATGCCGAGGGCATTCGCAGCGAACGAGCCGACCGGAGCGGTGAACTCGTAGCCGTCATCATACCCGGAAATGGTCCGGTCAACCGCGACACCGGGTGTGCCGGCGGCTGTGGCATCCGCGAAATTTCCGCTGCGCGGCCCGGGTGGCCAAGTGGTGCCCCACGGATAAACGTTCTCCTTGCGCGCGTCCCGCCAGCCGGGGCTGATTCCTTCCTGCTCCTCTAGCCCCACCATGCGGCTCCACTCGCGGTCTGTGGGTAACCGATAGATGTGGGTCTCTGCGATGCGCTCGTCCTTGCGCTCGCGCTCGGTGAGCCACTCGGCGAAGGCCTGGGCATCCTCGCGGGAGACATTCACCACCGGGTGGTCGGAATTCTGGGCAAACCAGGCCGGGTGCTGCGCGTCGCGACCGGTTTCCCGGAGGAAAATCTCGTAATCGCGCACGCGTGTCTCCCAGGCGGAGACCATCAGATCTTGGCCGAGTGGGACGAAGCGCATGCCGATGCCGTTCTCCCACGGTCGCCCGAAAACCACCCCGAGGCTCTTCTCCAGGGTGATCTCCCGCGCGATCCGCTGCCCCTCTCCCACGCTGAGGTCCACCGTCTGCGGCTTGTATCCCTCGCGCACCAGATAGAGCTGCCAGTCGTCCGGCTTGACCTTCGGGATCACCAGCGGCTCAAGGGTGGAGCCGACGGAAACCCGGTTGGTAGGGTCTGATAGAGGGTTCATCCACACCTCCACGCCGGGGGGCTGGGTCACGAGGGTGATCTCCCCGAAGTTGATCTGGCGGACGATGATGTGAAATGGTTTCAAGCCGTTCTGGCGGGCTTCCGCGCTGAGAGCCGGATTCTCAAATGAGGATTCCATCTTGGGGACGACCTCATGATCTTCCGTGAGGAAACCGGTCTTAAGTCCGCCTTGCTGGAACCACCGGGCATAGGCGGCGGCTTCAGCCCCGGATGCCAGCACGACCTCGACCGGCTGGCCGTTTTGTGAGATTTTGAGAAATTCCGAGGCATGGTCCGGGGCGAACTGCGTCCAGTCCTCCCGATTCACCCAGCCTGAACTGACGTGCTCCAAGCCCACTGGCTGATAGGGATTTCCGAGATGGTCATACCACTTCTCGCCTGTCTGTGGCGGCGAATAGACCTGGAGCGCACCGCCGACGACGAGTGGCTCGTTCACGGCGGAAGGCGGGACTTTTTCGCGGATTTCCTTCAAGCGGTAACCGGGCTTTTGGAGCGAGAGCAGCACCTCGTGACCGATGGGCAGGGTGATGATGCCCGGTGTGGTGAGGCCGATGGGATTTCCCGAGGCGTCGAGCACTTCGGCATTTTCCGGGGTGCTGGTGATTTTCACGGTGCCCATTTTCACCACGGCGATCTCGGGCGGCGGATTGATGAGGGCTCGCACCCAGTCGCTGTCTTTGGCGATTTCCCAGCCCGTCCAGCCTAGAACTCCGGCGAGGATAAGGGTGGTGACCCACACGGCGAGGCCTCTCTGGCGGCGGCGTTTTCCGCGTTGCAGGCGGCGGAGTGCGTCGGCGAGTTCTGCGGAGGTGGAAATTTTTCGCTTGGAAATCCGCGGTTCACAGATGTCGCAGATGATTTTGTTGAGTTCCAACCACCGTTTCTTGTCGGTCCCGGTGGGCATTTCATCCGGCAGTTCGGGAAACGACATCCGGTCCTTGCCGGTGGCGATTTCATACAAAACCTTCCCGAGACTATAGACGTCCGCCTGCGCGGAACCCGGCCCCTCGGGTGGGACAAATCCCTCGGTGCCCACGAAGGTTCTCTGGCCGCGCGCCGCCACTAGGCCGATGTCCGCCAGCTTGGCGCGGCCATTGACAAAAATCACGTTGGACGGCTTGACGTCCCGGTGCGCAAGGCCTCGCTCGTGAAGATGGTCGAGCGCTTCGGCAAGCCGCAAGCCCACGTCGATGACCACGTGGGTGTCCCATTGCACGCCGGTGGCTTGGTGGTGGTCCGCCCGCAGCGTGCGCGGTTCGTATTCGACGGGATTGATGTCTTGCCCGGACGTCACATCGTCGCCGATTTCCATGACGTAGTAGTAAAACGAGATCCCGTCCGGACTGCGGCCGACGTGCAGGATATTGACGAGCGCCGGATGATCCCGCGACATCGGCTCGAATTTCAGAATCCCCTCGAACTCGCGCTCGAAGGTCCGGGCGTCTTCGAAATCCTCGCGCCACACGACTTTCACCGCCCGCAGCGCACCGGTCACTCCGCGCGCCAGCCACACCTCGCCGTAGGCCCCGCCACCGATTTTGCGGAGGACCTCGTGGTCCGGGATCGCCGGGTTCGGGCGGATCTTAATCGACATCGTCTTCGTCTTCAAGCTTGGCCAACTCGCGCTTGAGAACAGCTCCCACGCGGTGTTTCGCCAAGTAAACCTGGGCCATGCTCACGTTCAACTGGTCTTGCACCCGTTTGGCATCCCACTGTTTGATCACATAACAATCGAAGATCTGGTATTGTTTGGGAGACACCTGGGCTTTCACCCGGCTGAGAGCGGCGTCGGCGACGTTTTTTTTCCACTCCACGTTCCAAAGGCGGGAAAGCACGTCGCCGTTAGGATCCTCCACCCGGTCGATGACGGCGGTCTTGCGGTCGTTTTCCCACTCGCCGGTGACCATCGCGGTGTCCTTCTTGCGCTTGCGGAACTGGTCGTTGATCCGCCAGCGCGTCATGTTCATGAGCCAGGTCTTGAAGGAACCTTGCTCGGGATCGTAGAGCTTCTTCTTGCTCTGCTTCGCGATGGACAAAATCGTTTCCTGCACGCAGTCGAACGCTTCATCGGAACGCAATCCGGCTTTCATCGCGACCGAGTAGATCAGGCGCCAGTAGGTCTGGTAAAACTCGTCCCACGTGCGCTGGTCCTCCCAGTTGTCCAGCCGTGCGATGAGGCTCTTGCGGGTTTTCGCATAGGCTTGCACCAGGACGGCATCACCGTCGTTCAATTTTTCTTCTTCACCCTCGGACATTGATGATGATTTACCTGATTCCCCGCTTGGTGTCTGCTTCTGAATCATATTTTTCACAATCCACTCATATCCAACGGTCGGCCATGAGATTAGTGGATGCTTATCATCGTGAAAAACGAAATATCACCGATGTTATTTACAAGTCTCTCCGGGTCGAACTAGTCTCCCCGCCAATCTCAACCGTGTTCTGGATTTCAACCCTCCAGAACTCCCCCCACGGAGAGCGTCATGTCCCCCACATCATCACCCCTCAATCCTTCCCAGGCCGTCGAGCGCATCCGCGAAATCATCGTCGGCCGCCATCTCGAGCGCTTGGAACAGCGCGTCGTCCGGCTCGAGTCCGCGAGCGCTCCCGCCCCATTGTTCTCACCACCTGACGCACTGCTGGAGGACCGCATGTTCGCCAGCGAGGCGCGGGTCGAAGCGCTCAAGGAAAACCTCCGGCGGCAACT
>JBOFET010000371.1:0-7390 GCA_051648225.1 Luteolibacter sp. | reverse complement strand
CGGGACGCCGGTGTCGATGGTGGAGCTTCCGGAGCCGTCGATGTCGATGGACAGATCAATGGTGGTCTCCGCGGTCTTGCGGCTGCGGCTGGCGGTGCGTGGGGTGGGCATGGAGTGGAGGGTGATTATTTCCCTGCGGCTTTCGCCCTCGCTTCGAGCGGGGCGAGGTAGTGGGGTGGCACGCCCGCAGCTTTGGCGCTGGCGATGGCGGTGGTGACGGTAGCGGCGTTCGCCCCGGTCTGGAGAGCGTTCCATGCCTCGCGGTAAGCTTTTCCGGAATCCAGCCCGAGGATGGTTTTCACGCCGCTCAAGCGGACCAGCTCCGCTTGGCCGAACTTGACCGTGTCTTCGAGTGACGCCTTGTGATAGGGACTGGTGGTGGGCCAGGGTTGCTTGGCGTCTTTTTCCGCTTTGTAGCGTGCTTCGATCTCAGCGGATTCCTCTTTGATCGCTTCTTCGGTTCTTTTGCGATCTTCAAACGCCATGCGCTGGAGGCCTGCATTGCGCTCCTTGGTGCGGGTGTCGAAGGTGAGGAGTGTTTCTTTCGCCTCTCCGACGTGATGCTCGATGACCTGCTTCATCATGTTGATCAATGCGCCATACGCGAGTGTGTTGCGGTAGTCGCGGTCGAACTCGACGAACAGGCGGAGTGCCGGAAGGAATTCGTTGTCGTTCACGAAATCGCGGATTCTTGTCTCCTTGACGCGGGCGTCGAAATCGTAGGCGTTTGCCTGATAGTCGGCGGGAGACACCATTTTACCGCTAATTTTGATGGCTCCGGCGGCAAGTTGGGCGGACTCGGCCTTGAGGGTTTCCAGCGTCGTTCTGGCAGCTTTCAGGTTGCTGCTGGTGGGGTGCTTTTGAATGAATCGCTCGACGGCGGCGATTTTGACCGCGTATTGGTCGGCATCTAACATGTCCGGCGTGGGAACGAGCGTGGAGATCGCTTCGTAGTCCTTGGCGTCCGGCTCCGCGCGGACGAGACTGGCGACATCTGCTTTGGAAATCGTGCGTTCGTCACGGATGCTTTTGGTGACTTGGACTTCGAGGACATAACTATCCGCAGTCTCCCGGAGGATGGTGCCCTCCACGGTGGAGCCATCCTTGAGCTTGAAGGTTTCCGCGAGTGTGGGAAGGGAGGCACCAAGAAGGCAGAGAAGGACGGTGGCGGGTTTGTTTTTCATGTGGAGTCTCGGTTGCTACGGGAAGGTGGTGAAGTTAGGGAATCTGCGGGGCTAGGGCAAGACCGCTTGTGCCAAGGCCTCCGGAGTGGAGACGATTTTGGCTTCGCCTTTGGAGAAAACCACCTTGATCGAGCCTGCCGGGACTTCGTCACTCGGCTTGGCGGCACGGCGCTGAATCATCCGCACGGGAAGACGTTCCCCAGCGAGTTTCAAGTCGGGCGCGAGGTCTCCGCCTGAGATGAGCACGACCTTGTTCTCACGGGCGAGGGTGGCTTGCAGTAAATCGGTGTGGAGAATGGGGCGTTGAGCCGCAGATTTCGGCAGTGGGGTGGCGAGATCACTGAAGCTCGATACAAGCGGCCGCTCGGCGACGGAAAGGCGGCACTCGGCGAAGGAGATGAGGCCAGCCGTGGAATCGTCGAAGAGCATCATGAGGTCGGTGATCGGCAGATCGATAATTTCCGCCTCGGTGGGGCATTCCCTGAGAAACTCGGCGGTGGTGAAGAGCTCGGCGGCGGTGGAGGCGAGGTCTTCCGACCAGGTGAGCCATTTGGTGTCCGAGGTCACGGCGGCGACGTCGAGCGATGCTTGAAGGGCCAGCCCGTAGAGAAATGCACGACCTGCGCTGATGGAGGGTGGAGCGGGTTTGGAAAACAGGACGAGTTTTGGGCCATCTGAGAAGAGGTTGCGGGCTTTTTCGAGCAGGGCTGCGGCTTTTACGCGGTATTGCTCGTCACCTGTGGCACCGAATGCGGCGGCATAGGCGGAGACCATGCGGAAAGTGGCGCCGGCGTGGGAGCTGTCATCACGGAAACCGGAGCCCAGACGGCTGTTGCGGGCTTTGAGAAGAGTTTTGCGAACTTGGTCGAAGCGGGGGGCGAACGTCTCAAAGGATTCATTCCGCTCAGCGGCGATCTGGGTGACGGACTTTCGGAGGCCGAGACTGCTTGAGCGAAAATACTCCCGGCGGACATCCGCCTCTGAAGGTAAATTCCCGATGTCCTTCACCCCGGTGGCTTGGATCCACCAAGCGGCATCTTCCGGGGAAAGCTCCCTTTCAATTTCCTCAAGGCTCCACAGCCAGTCAGCGGGGTCGGTCTCCTCTCCCAAGCCGGCAGAAAAAACACCCTCGGAGGTGGTGTAGGATTTCTCGGCGAAGGAAATGACACCCAGTGCCGCATCGAGAGCACGGCGTTCTCCCGTGGCGCGGTGGGCGTTCAAGAGCGAGATGGCGGCGCGGGCTTGGGAGACGCAGTCGCGATTGAAAGCGGGCAGCGCCCAGGAATTCCCGCGACGGGCGGAGAAGAGACCACCGTCGAGGGGATCGAACATCGCGCTTGGAAGCAGATCGTTTAGCAGATTTCCGACCGTCGCGAGGCAGCGCTCCCTGATCTCTGCGGGGACGCCGGGATGGATCGCTGCGGTGGACATGAGGTCGAAGGTCCCTGCCGGGAAAAGGCCGCCAGCTTCATCGAAGGTGGAGGAATAGACATCGTAGAGGGAGCAGAGTTGGCGGAGGCTGTGGAGGACGTCCTCGCCGGGTGCCGTGCTCATGTCGTCGGAGTTTTTGCGCGCTGCGATGCGACCTCTGCGGTTGGAATTGTCAAATCCACTGTTCTTCACCACGTAGTTGAAGTCGTCCTGCCACATGCGTGACACCATTTGGTGGGACTGGTCGAAAAGGTCCGCCACGGTGTCGGAGTCGGTCCCGGTGACTGGAATCCAGGCGACAGGATTTCCGTCAGGGACCATCCAGATGAACAGGGGCAGCTGGACGCCGCGTTTGATTTCCACACATAAGTCGGAGGTAAGCAGGCCGATTTCCCGCGAAGCATCGCCATCGATCAAGATCGGCACATAGTTGTCATTAATGGTAGCGACCAGATCTGGATCTGCGGCCAGCGTGCTTAGTACTTTCTGGAAACCGGCCTGCTGGGGGATCGCGACGACGGCGAGAATGAGTCGGTTCGCCTGTCTGGCGCTCTCGATCGTTTCCGGAGTCCATGGTTGCCAATGAATCGGTGAGTTCGCTTGGCTGAGATAAACGGCGCCGGGCAGTGAGGATAAGGCATTGGACTTCAGCTTTGGCGCTAGCTCAGCCGCCGGACGGGCTTCGGGCTGAGAGACATCCTTGCTCTTGCGGCAGGCCGTGGTTCCAAGGAGAAGACCGCAGAGGAGGATGCCGAGGGCAGAGGGAAATCCGGATTTCATGGGAAAGTGGAATGGTGTGGAACAGGACCACCGTGTCCCCCGCCGAGGGCAATTTGAAGAAAAGACTTCCGATGTGGCAAGCTGAAGCTACGGTCACCAAATAATTCCCCAGCACCGTGTGATCAGTATTGCCGTTTCCAGCCAAAAAGGAGGAGTGGGTAAAACCACGGTCTCGATCAACCTAGCCCATTCATTCGCACGAGCAGGAGTGAAAACCCTGCTTGTCGATGCAGATCCCCAAGGGTCCGTCGGGCTTTCCCTCACCCGCCAATCCCGGCTTTTACCCGGCTTTTACGACTATCTCGCCGACCCTGGGATCCCGCTGGAGCGTCTGATCGTTCCGACACGGCTCGAGACTTTTTCCCTCGTCACCAGCGGGCAAGCCAGTGACTACGAGGCGGGCGGCGGGGGAATGGGCACTCACTTGGCGAGAACCCGCGCGTTTTTGCGCAGCGCCGCAGCGAGGGGATTTGATCTTTGCCTGATCGATACCGCAGCCGGTCTCTTCGGCGTGACGGGGGACGTCATCGCCTCAAGCGACGCGATCATCATTCCCCAGCAAGCGGAACCACTCGGCATCCGCTCGGTGCCAAAGCTGCTAGAGGGACTCAACCGTCTGCGTGTCGTCAACCCGCGACTCAACGTGCTCGGCGTCTGCCTCACCATGGTGCAGAGGGACCTCGCAGAAAGCACGGAAGCCGCCGCAGCGCTGCGGCAGCTGCTGCCTCAGGAAATGGTCTTCCAAACGCAGATCCCACGCGACGGGCTGTTCATTCGGGCGAGCGCCCGCGGCTTGCCAATCGGGGTCCTGGAGGACGGCGCGGGCGCCCAAGTCGTGTTCGACTCACTGAGAGCGGAAATCGAGGCAAAGTTCGAACCTTCCAACAGCCAACAGGCTGCTTACGGCTGATGGACCCGATCTACCCATGGCTCGATCCCGTCGAAGTCCGGCGTTTGGCGGATCGGCTCGTCAAGCCGGGCCGCGAGCCGACCGTGACAGCGGCGGACGCCGGTTTCGACGAGGCATTCGTCGGCTTTGCCACCGACACCAGTCCGCCTGTCGTGGAATCGTCACGGTCCGCCGTTCACAACCCGCTGCCGGCGGAGGTCCAAGCAGCAAGTTCCTTCGTCGCACGCGGGCCGTTTCTCGACCGGATCAAGCGGTTTCGCGATTGGATGCATCAGAACTTCGCGGCAACGGGCGTGTTCATCCTAGATCGCGAAGGGGCGGTGATTTTCGATGAAAGCAACCACGGACGCCTGCATTTCCTCGCCCGCAGTCTGGCGCTTGCCTCGCGCCGGCCAGGAGCTTCCGCAGGGAACGTCCATGTCAAAATCGGAGCCGGGGCCACACTGGAAGTGATCCCCGTGGAAACCGCCTATGGTTGCTTTGTGCTAGGGGCCGTGGTTCCGGATTCGCTGGCACCCGCTTCGGTCGTCGCCGTGATGGAAGCCCTGTCGCTCGTCGCCGCGCCGCAGGGAGAGGACTAGGCGAGGAAAACTTTCACACTTGGTGCGAATGCCAAACTTGCCGTCTTGGCTGTCCCGCTCCTGCGCAGCCCGAAACCAAGCTGCGCAAATGCCGCCGGATCGAGAGCTTCGCCCACCTCCTGTCACCCGCCGCCATCGAGGCATGACTCGCCAGCCTCGAATCCGAAATTGCCGAGGTCAAAGTCTGCAAAGTGCGCGATTCATCGGTGTGAATCCTCGAGCACTGATACCATTTCCTCGCCATTCGAGAACGCGATCAAAAACTGGCCTTGCAGTGTTCGGCAGGATTCAGGTTTCACGCTCACCACCTTGCCGTTTTTCCAAGTTATGAACGGCATGTTCCACCGCTTGTGCTCCGTGGCAGCTGCATGGGTCGATGCGGTTCCAAGAATCCTGGCCCGTGTCAGAATCTCAATCTGGGCGTGACCGCTGAGTGTGCTCTCAAGGGCGAAAGATTGAAGGTTGCGGAGACAGCCGTCGATTTCCGAGAACAGGAGTTTGCCTGCTCTCAGGCAAAACCGCTCCGCATTCCGGATCCTCTACCAGATCCAAGGCGGGGAGGTGCGGGTCTTGGCCATCAGACAACCTTCCCAGGACTTCATGGATTAAGGAAATGAGCCAGAATCGGCTCTGTAAAAAGAGGATGGAAAATTTCGAATGATTGAGCGAAATGGGCAGACGTGATGTGAAGCCAAAAGCACTGACCCGGCCACACTACCTATGAACCCCCAACCATCAAAAAACGGAAAACGGCACCTCTGGACCCGTGGGCAAATCGCCAAGCTCGGAACGATTTCAGACGCCGCGCTCTCCAGAAAACTCGGCTTGCATGTCAGCACCGTTCTCAAAAAGCGCCAAAAACTCGGCATCCCCTCTTCGCGTCCTCCCAAGTCCATCCATTGGACGCCTGCCATCATTTTCTTGTTAGGCAAGATTCCCGATGGCGAAATCGCCGGAATCTACGGCACGAGCGTCCTCGCAATTCAAAAAAAGCGGGCCGACCTCGGGATCCGGTGCTACGCCCGCAAATCCAAAATCTGGCACTACTGGACGAAAAAGGAAATCGCCCTCCTCGGAAAGATGCCGGACGGCGAAGTCGCCCTCAGAACCGGAATCAACAAAGCCTCCGTCTATTGGAAACGCGGCAAACTCAAAATCCCATCCTTCACCCAGAAGCGCCCGAAAAAACTTCTCACGGACTGGACGCTCAAGGAGATCGCTGTCCTTGGCGCCATGACCGACGTCGCTGCCGCAGCCACCCTCGACCTCGCGCCCTCCGCTGTCCGCCTGAAACGCATCTCCCTCGGCATCCCACCCTTCGGCCGATCCTCTTCTAATTGAAAACCTGACGCGGCTAAGCTTGGCGAAGACGGATCGTCATTGGGGATTCATCAAGTCCTTGTTAGTCGGGACTTTCAACGGGCAAGCGATGCCATGAAACCGTTGGACAAACAGGCGACGTCTCTCGTCCTCTGTGCCCTCGGAACCGATCCCGCTCCAGACCAACTGCCGGGCGGTCGCCATCATGTCAAAACCCATGAGCAGGCGTTCCTCGGGTGTTTTGCGCATCATGGCGGCGAAGATCATGGCGTTGATTTCCGGCGCGGTGTCCTTCACGGCAAAACCCGTGTCAGCGTATCTGTCAGGTTCAATGCGGCTGACCATGTCTTCAGGTAGTCGGTATCACACCCGGTGGCAATCAGGTTCTCCACGTCTGCAAGTTGCCGTTCGCCGTGGATTCCGAGTCGATCGCTTCGTCGATTCACCACTCGAAAGTGATCACCACCCTCGCGCTTTCTCATGGTCGCCCGCGGCACACCGTCCTTACTCTTCCGACCATGCAGCACTTCCCCGAAATCCAGCTCACCTTTCAAGAAGCCCGTGTTCTCGGTTGCTTGTTGGAAAAGGAAATCCTCACTCCCGGCAGCTACCCGCTCACCCACAACTCCCTTCTCATCGCCTGCAACCAGACCTCCAGCCGCGACCCCATCACCCACTTCACCGGCGAGGAAGTTGCGGAAGCCCTTCGCGGACTGTCGGAGAAATATCTCGTCGAAAAGACCCTCGGCGGCCGCGCCCCGAAATTCGAACACTACCTTCAAAACGTGCTGAGCATGCAGCCCGGCGAGCGCGCTGTCCTGACCGTCCTGCTGCTGCGCGGACCCCAGAGCGCCGGCGAAATCCGCCAGCGCACCGATCGTCTGCACCCCTTTTCCTCCCTGGACGAAGTGGAGGAGACGCTCACTTGGTTCATCGAATACCCGCACGGCCCGCTCGTCAGGCGGATTCCGGTCGGCGAAGGCCGCCGGGTCGAGAGCGTCGCCCACCTCCTGTCGCCCGCTGCCGCGGAGAGCCCCTCCGTCACCGGCGCCCCTCCCGCAGCCGCCGACACCTCTGCGGAAAACGATTGGCGTGCCGCCATCGAAACGCGACTCGCCAGCCTTGAATCCGAGATCGCCGAGCTCAAGGCCGGCCAGACGCAGTAAGACAATGCTTGTTAGTCG
>JBOFET010000370.1:0-13637 GCA_051648225.1 Luteolibacter sp. | reverse complement strand
CGCGGCCTGTTCAAGGGTGGCGTCGGTGGATACTGGAACTTCACCCACATCGACTCCCGCGGGGAGAACATGGACTGGTGATCCACCGACGGTGCGCTCACCCCAGCGCGGCGACCACTTTTTCCACGGGCAGTCCCATCACGGTTTCAAAGCTACCGCAGATTTCTGACACGAGCTTTTCGCCGTGTTCTTGGATTCCGTAGGCCCCAGCCTTGTCGAGTGGGTTGACGAGCGAGAGGTATTCGTGAATCGCGGCGTCGTCCAGGGCCAGGAACGTCACCTCCGTGGTGTCGTGAAAAACGCTTTTCCGACCTCCGGGGAAAATGATGCAGACCGCAGTGCACACGCGGTGGGTCCTTCCCGACAGGCGCCGGAGCATCTCACGCGCCTCGTCCAGATCCACCGGTTTTCCCAGTGGTAGTTCGTCGATGAAAACCAGGGTGTCCGAGCCGATGACCGTGGCGTCCGGCCGCGCCGCCGCCACGGCAGCCGCTTTGAGTTCGGCGTTGTGCTCGCACAGCAGTTCCGGCTTCATCGAGGCATCGTGAATTTCCTCCGCCGGAGAGGTAACCACCTCAAAAACAATGCCCGCGCGTTCCAACAAGTCGCGGCGGCGGGGCGAGGAGGAGGCAAGCAGGATGGGCATGACGTCTGATGCCGGGAATCTCCGGGGGAATCAAGCCGCGCTTCCGCGCGAATGCGTTTCGGCATGCCCATCCGCTGCCACGCAGATCTTTCAAAAGGGGATTGTCGTCATCCCTCGTGGTGGTTAGCGTCCCACCCATCGGGACGGCACGATGGTCATTCCCGGCATCCCGCAACTCTCCTAACTCATGGGCATTTTTAGAAAACCTCCCCTGCGCGGACGTGACCGACGCGAGGATATGCCTGAAGGGCAATGGACCAAATGCCCCGACTGCGGCGCATTGATCCACGCGCTCGAACTCAAGCAAAACCACCACGTTTGCGTCCATTGCGGCCACCACTTTCTCATCGACTCGCGCGAGCGCATCACGATGCTGGCGGACTCCGGCACGTTCGAGGAAACAGAAGCCGGCCTGATCTCCGCCAACCCGCTGGGTTTTGCCGGCTACCCTGAGAAAACGGCCGCCCTGCGGGAAAAAACCGGTCTCGACGACGCGGTCATTTCCGGCCGCCTGACCATCGAAGGTCAGCGTGCGATGATCGCCGTGATGGATTTCAAATTCTTCGCAGGGTCCATGGGTTCCGTGGTCGGGGAAAAAATCACCCGAGCCATCGAGACCGCCATCGCTGAAAAACGCGGTGTGATCATCGTTTCCGCTTCTTCCGGTGCCCGGATGCAGGAAGGCATGCTCTCGCTGATGCAAATGGCCAAGACCTGTGGTGCGCTCGCCCGCCTGTCCGAGGCCAAGCTTCCTTACATCTCCCTCTTCACCCATCCCACGACGGGTGGCGTCACCGCTTCCTTCGCCACCATCGGCGACATCAACCTCGCCGAGCCCAAGTGCATGATCGGCTTCGCTGGCCCGCGGGTGGTCAAGGAAACGACCCATCAAACTCTGCCGCCCGGCTTCCAAACGGCGGAATTCATGCTCGAGCACGGATTGATCGACGCCATCGTGCCCCGGTCGAAACTTCGCCGACGGCTTGGGTCGCTTCTCTCGTTCATGATGCCGGTCTAGATTCCGCACGGGAAGCGGCCAGCGCCTAAAACAGAGAACGCCGCCCTCCCCCCCGGAAAGACGGCGTTCCTAATATTGCCCTACCACAACCCACACTTGTGGAACTCAGGCAAAGCTTGCTTGCCCAGCGGCAACGAAAAAAGTATTGCCTAAAATTTCAGAATTCACAGTGGAGATGTTCGCTATTTTTTGTAGGAAATCGGAACCTCGTTTTGTAGGTAATTTTCACCACAAAATGAGGAGTTCGCGAGCCTCCGATCAATCCACCAGGCGGTGCTGCATCGCGTAGCGGGTGAGTTCCACGTTCGAGGAAAGGCCCATCTTCTCGGCGATCCGGCTGCGGTAGGTGGCCACCGTTTTTGCGCTGAGAGCGAGGTCCGCGCTGATTTCCTTGATCGTTTTCCCCAGCGCGATCTGGCGGAGGACTTGGAGTTCGCGGTTCGACAGCGTCTCGTGCGAGGTGCCTACCGGTTCGCCAGCAAGTGCGCCCGCCAGATGCTCCGCCAGCGCCGGACTGATGTAGCGGCGGCCGGAAAGCACTCGCTGGACAGCGGTGACCAGCACATCCGCCGCGCTCTGCTTCGAGACGTAGCCGGAGGCACCGAGCTTCAGCGCGCGCAAAGCGTAGTCTTTCTCCGGGTGACTGCTGATCACCAGGATCGGCAGCAAGGGCTTGTCGATCTTGATCTCCTGGATCAGCTCCAGCCCATTTCGCCCCGGCATGGTGATGTCCACGATCGCCAGATCCCAGTCCGCCTGCATGGCAGCCACGATGCCACTCTTGGAGTCGTAGGCCTCGCCCACCTCCACCTCCTTGAAATGCTCCTGTAACAAGGAAATCATTCCCCGCCGCACGATGGCATGGTCGTCGATGATTAGAACTTTCATGAAAGGGTAGCGGGGGCTGGGGATTCCTCGCCGGATCCGGCCGGTGGCAGCGGAATGGTGAGAGTGACGCAGGTGCCCTTCTCCGGATGACCGCTGAAAACCACCCGGCCGCCGACGTCTGCGGCTCGCTCGAACATCCCCATCAGACCCAGCGATTTCGGATCCTCGACGCTGGCCAGATCGATGCCACGACCGTCGTCCCGGACCACCAGCGTGAGTACGTTTTCGCGGATGGACAGCTCCGCTTCGATGAAACTCGCCTCCGCGTGGCGGGCAACATTCGTCAGCGCCTCTTGGAAGATGCGGAATGCGGGGGTCGTGACTCCGGCTGGCAGCTGGTGGGGAATTTCCTCAAATTTGACCTCACACCGGATGCCGGTGCGCTCGGAAAACAACTCGGCCTCGCCCAGCACAGCAGTCGCCAGCCCGAGGTTATCCAGCGAGCTGGGCCGCAGCCCTGCGGAAATGCGCTGCACGGAGGTGATGGTGGTGTCAACCAGTTCGGAAGTTTCCACGATCTTGTCGATGAGTGGGTTCAGCGTGCGGTCCTCGCGGTCCGAGAGGCGGTCCTCGATGAGGCGCAACTGCATTTGGATGCCTGTCAGGAGCTGCCCGAGCTCGTCGTGAATCTCCCGGGAAATCTCCGCGCGGTCGTTTTCCCTGAGAGTCTGGACGTGAGACGAAAGGCTGCGAAACCGCTCCCGCGCGTGGTCGATGCCGTCCATCCGCCGCTCTTCGGCCAGTCTCCACCCGGTGTAGGCGTGTCGCAGGACGAAGAAGAGCAGGATCGCCGTGGTGATGACGAAATTCAGCCCCTTGAGGATCTGGATCGTGAAGGATTCCTCGGGATCCGGCGTGGTTTCGTTGAGCCACAAGTCGGAGCCGATGATCCAGCCGCTCGCGAGGATGAAATAGACCAGCACGATGCGTGCCTCCGGCAGCCACCAGCGCTGCGATGCCGGACGCTCCGCCGGAGGCGCGGCTGGGGTTTCGGGGGGCTGTGTGAAGGGACTGTCCACTGGCGGATGGTCTATCGGATGAAGCGGTGAAGGTCGAGCGGCGAATCTTCGTGGACGGTAGTTTCGCTGGTGGTTACGCGCCCCCAACTTCAAGCTCAGAGCGTCCATGGCTGCCCCACGCAACGCATCTCCCGACCTGGCACCCCTGCAACGGGTGATGCTGCGCGACTCGCTGGCAGAGGAGGCCGCCGGGCACCATGTCGAGCAGTTGGAAATCCGCTTCGCCGCCGGTGAATGGCGGGACCGGGTGGCCAGTTCCTGGGCGGAAACCGTCGCGCGCACCGAGGTCTTGCGCCTCAGTTTTTCCATCGAAAATCGAGAACCCCGCAGCATGGAATCCGCCTGGCCACTGCCGATCCTCGAGCTGCGGGAAACGTCTCCCACCGATTGGCATGCCTGGCTCACCGACGACAGGCACCTGCCGCTTCTCGCCCCGCGACAGGCTCCGTGGCGCGCGGTTTACTGGCCGCATGACGGGCGCTTTTTGTGGACCTTCCACCATGCGCTGCTAGACGGGCGTTCCATCACCCGCGTCCTGCGGTCATTTCTAGCAGGAGTGTCCGGAGGAGTCCCGAAGAACCTCGCGCTTGCGCAGTGGCACCCGCCTGATGCCCGCTCCCTCGCGCTGGCAGAGCGGATCTTCCGTGAAGATTTTCCGCCGCTGTCGCCGGAGGAATCCGTGCCTTGTGTGGCGGATGACGGGCCGGCGTCGCGGATTCTCGGCAGCGTTTTCCGAGAGCGGCTGGAAAGGCGGGCGCTCACGCTGGACTCGACCGCTGCCACGCTTCTGATCTGGGCATGGGGCCAAGCCCTCGCCAAGGAAAGTGGGACTAACGCCGTGGTGGTGGAGCAGGTCCGCACGGGTGCGCCGCAGATCGGCACCGCGGGATTTACCATGCTCACTCTGCCGGTGTGCATTCCCCGCGTGGCGGGCGGCAGCGAGGAAAAAGCACTGCGGGACTTCCGAGCGCATTTACTCGACTTGCGTGCCATCGAGGGAGTCTCACCTGCGGATTTTCCAACAGGCGTCTATCCGGATGTGGACCGGCCCGGGAGCAGCGTGATCATGGTGGAGCATGCGACGCCGGAGGATTTGCCGGGCGCGGATTTCGTCCATTCCGTGGTGCTCCACGAGGCCGAGGGAGAAACTCTAACGGCCACCGCCCACCTTTTTCCGGACCTCCGGCTGAAGGTCGAGGGACCGGGGAGAAGCGTGCTTCTGGACGGATGGTTGCGGGAGTTGGAACTGCTAGTGCGGTAGCTCCCGGAGCAGGCTTGTGACTGGCCTGCCGCCAGACCATGCTTTGGAAATGCGGAGGTTCCGGCGATTTCTGATTCCGTTGTTCTGCCTCTGCGGATTGGCGGGCTGGTGGTTCCGCGCGCCTCTGGCAGAAATTTGGCAGGCAGGTCGGGTGATGAGCGATCCGGCAGCACCCCGGCCCGACGCCCAGACCTACGCCGTGCTTGTCCGGGATCTGGAACGCTGGCGCAAGGACCTCGCCGCCCGCCACCGGGATGCGAAATCTAACGACGCGCGGGCGGCGGTGGAATCCGACGCCCGGGCGGTGCTGGAACAGGCACTGCCCGCGATGATGCGCTGCTGGCTGGGCACGCCGTGGGATTTCAACGGTACGGCAAAAGACCCCGGCGCGGGAAAAATCGCCTGCGGCTATTTCGTCGCCACGGTGTTGAGAGACGCGGGCTTCCGGGTGGATCGCTACCAACTCGCGCAACAGGCTTCGGAAAACATCCTGCGCAGTTTTCTGTCCAAGCCGTCTTGCGACCTCAGTGTGGGCGAGGACTATCAGGCCTTCGCCACCGCGCTGGAACGGCGCGAACCCGGCGTCTATATCGTCGGGCTGGACACGCACGTCGGCTTCATCGTCGTCGATGGCGGGGGATTTCGTTTCATCCATTCTTCCGGTTCGGAACCTTGGTGCGTGGTGGATGAAAGCCGCGGGAATGCCACCGTGCTCCAGCGTTCGCGCTGGCGGATGACTGGGAATCTTACGGCGGATCCCTCGGTTCTCAAGCGCTGGCTGAGGGCGGAGAAAATCGTGGTGCGGGTGAGATGAGATTCACTTCCGAGTCATGGTGTAAACACCGTCCCAGGACGCCGGTGGCTGCTCGATCAACGTGGTGGAACGCTTCATGAAAATTTCAGTTAGGTCATCGTCCAGCCCTTCCGCCGCCGCTTGTTCAAAGCGCTCTAACGCTTCGCGGAACCGCCCCTGACGGTAACAGGCCATGCCCATTTCGAAAGCATCCAGCCCGGGCGGCACCGGTGATTCGCGGGTTCCCAAGGCGGTGAAAACTTCGACCGGTTTGGTTTTTCCCTTCACCCGGACGAGGTCCACCGAGCGGAACTGGAAGTGGGAGCCACACCGGCGGCGGACCGGCTCACTGACGAGCAGGTCCAGGCCGTAGTCCTTGGTCGCGCTTTCTAACCGCGAGCCGAGATTCACACTGTCGCCGATGGCGGTGAGTTCCGCGCGTTCCTGCGAGCCGATTTCCCCGACCACCGCCTCGCCCTGATGGATGCCGATGCCGATGGTCAGCTCGGTTTGTCGGGTTGCCCGCCAGCCCGCGTTCAGCAGCGCGAGTTCCGCACGCATGGCCAGGGCGGCATCCACCGCGTGGATGGCGTCCTCCGCCAGTTCCAACTCGGTGGGATCATCCCGGAAGCGCCCCCAGACGGCCATCATGGCGTCGCCGATGAATTTATCGACGGCTCCCTTCCGCGCGAAGACGATGGAGACCATGTGCTGGAAATATTCGTTGAGCTGGGTGACCATTTCCTGCGCGGTCAACTGCTCGCTCATGCCGGTGTAGCCACGGATGTCGGAAAACAGCACCACGATGCACCGCGAGGCCCCCTGCCGGATCGAGTAGTAAGTCTCTGGATGCTGGACGATCTGCTCCGCCACGTCGGGCGAGTGGAAGCGCATGACCGAGCGCTTGAGCGCGTGCTTCTGCCGCCGCTCTAGCAGAAAATCGTAGGTGAAGCCGCAGATGCCGATCATGCCGAAGGCAAGCACCGGGGTGCCCGCATCCACCACCACGGCGGCGTGATTGAAGAGCAGCCACTGGCAGGCCATGCCGAGCACGGCCACACCCACGAGGATGCACATGGCCAAAACCGGCCGCCGGGAAAACGCCGTCAGGCCCCACGCGAGCGCCGCCGCCGCCGCGAGGAGCAGCGGCGAGACCCACTGCGGCAGCGCGTGCAGCAACTGCCCGGCCTTGGCTGCGGCATAGACGTGTGCATGGACCTTCACCCCAGCGATCCGGCCCACTGGCGTGAGGTGGAAATCCTGCTCCTGGCTGGCCACAGGACCGAGGAAGATCGTCTTGCCTGCGAATCGCTTTCCCGAAGCATAGTTGCTCTCCCAGAGCGACGGGACGAAAATTTCATGCAGTGAAAACGGTTCGTAATTCGTCGAGTCGCCGAAGCGGACGTAGTGGAAAGCGGTGTCGTCCGGAATGGGATTGGCTAGATTCTGTGAGCGAAGAACGGCGGCAGTGAGGGAATGCAGCGTCTGTTCCGGGAGCGCGGGATGCTGCGAATACCGGAACCGGGTTTCCCGGATCACTCCGTCCGTGTCCGGCCAGTAGGAGGCGAATCCGATCCGCTCGTCGGGCGGCCAGCGGTGCTCGATCAGCCCCTCGAACGGCAATTGCACGGTTTCATTCTGACCATTCTGAATCCCGTGCGAGATCACATCCGCAGCCAGCACCACGTGCTTCCGATACTTGTCGAGGCAACGTCGCAAGACGTCGTCTCCCTGTGGATGGCGACCGTGCGGGGCCGGGAAAATGAGGTCGATGACCACCGTCCGCGCCCCGCCCTCTATCAGCCGCTCGATCAGGTGGGCGTAAACCTCCCGCGACCATGGATACACCTCGTCCATCAACTGAAGCGGGCGCGAGCCTGCGATGTCTTCTGGAAATGCGGAGGAGTCAGCGAGCGAAAGGCTCGCCTCATCGATGCCCACCACCACCACATCCGGGTCGGGCGGCGTCTTCACTCCGAAGGCATGGATGAAGTTATAGACCTTCCATTCCAGAAGCTGGAACGGCCGCGCCAGCGTGATGGCGACCATGCGATGGGCTGGTAGCGGCTCCTGGTCGCCATCCGCCGGCCGGGTCCAGTGATCGAGGTGCCTCGCCACCATGACCCCACCTCCCACCGCCATCGCGATCAGGGCCAGCACCAGACTCCGCCCGCTGCTGTTAGTTCCCCGGGGCCGTTTCCTTCGCATCGCGTTAGTTGAAACTCCGTTTCCTATCCGTCAACCGCAGACTTCGCATACCTTCAGATGAAAAGTATCATATGATAGTCCGGACATCCGATATAATTTTACACTGGATTGTTTCCGCTGTTTGAGTCTCTTTGACGAACTAACCACATCGTTCCATCCATGAAACACTTCTCCCCCCACTGTTTCGCCATCCTCGCCCTGATCTCTGCGATCCATCCCGCATCCGCCCAGACGCTCGATCCCGCGCGGCTGGGACTTGATCCCACCCGCTTGGGAGAGGGCATCCGCCCGCTTGCGGTGCCTGAGCTACCGACCAGAGACACGCCCACCGGCCAAGCGCTGGAGGATGAAAACGTTTTCGCGCCAGAGTCTCCCGATGATGACGACATCGGCCAGCAGCTGATCCTCAAGGATGCGGAGCGGGAGCGCTGGCTGAGTGCGCAGGCGAGCACCGCCGTCTTCGGGTCGGATAATCCGGCAAACCTCTCCAGAGGAGCGAAGAGCGATGTCTTCTCAGCCAGCCAGGTCAGCATCGCGGCCCAGCCGCGCCTCGCCGAGCGACTCTATCTGGATGCTTATGTCAGCCAGCAGGTCTTCCGCTACGACAAATACAGCTTTCTGGACTACGAATACCTACAAGCGAATCTGGGCATGATCTATCTGGAATCCCGCCTTTGGGACTCGGTGCTCTTCGCGCAGGGACAGTTCGGCCGCACCACTGCGAGCGACTTCGAAGAGGATGTGTATCACAATTTCTCCCTGCTCGCCGGCATCCAGAAGACCGTGGTTTTCGACCGGCGGAACAGCCTCTATCTGAACCTGATGGGCGACTGGGACGTCTATGGAAACGTGGATGACTTCGAGCACGCCGAGTATATCGCGGACATTTCCTACCGCTTCAAGATCATGCGCGATCTGGTTCTATCCGCGTCCTATCGGTTCACCTTTTTCGACTATTACAACGTGGATCGCCGCGATGTGTTGAGCGTCATGGGGCTTTTCCTGAACTGGTCGCCCGAGGAATGGATCAACATCTATGCCGGCTGCACGTTCAATTTCAACGAATCCGATGTCGATGTGTTCGACTACAACGCCGCCAATCTCGGTGGCGGTGTGGGCGCCCAAGTGCGTTTCTAACTGAGAATTCAATCATCATGAAAATCCCATTGAGTCTGTTGCTCGGCCTGCTCGGCGCTGCCGCCGCCGCACCGCTGCGCCAGGGCGAATTCACCCGGGTGATCAACGACGTCAAGATCCTGCCGGTCGAGTCCAGCCCGCTGACTGCCAAGCCGGGAGACCGCATCTCCGGCCGCACGGCGGTCTCCACCGGCGCGCAATCGCGTGCGGAACTCCGCTTCTCCGACAACACGCTCACCCGGCTCGGGGCAAATTCCGTTTTCCGCATGGACCACTCCACCCGCACCGTGGAGGTGGAAAAAGGCGTGATCCTGCTGCAAGTGCCCAAGCAAATCGGCGGGGCCAAGGTGCGGACTGCGGCGGTCACCGCGGCGATCACCGGCACGACGGTCTTGTTGGAGTTCACTCCGGACGGCTTCGTGAAGATCATCGTCGTGGAGGGCGAGGTGGACGTGTCCCTGAACGAGCGCCGCAACCAGTTCCGCACGCTGGCCGCCGGTGACATGTGGATCAGTCGCACCCAGGATAAAACCGGCCTGCCACTGCCGGTCCAGGTGGATTTGGAGCGCTTGAAAAAGACCTCCAAGCTCCTGAGCGACAAGGAATTTCCTCCGCTGGGCAATCAAAAGCAGATGAAAGGCGCGCTTGAAGACCAGGCGCGGAAAAAAGCGGACGGCGAGCTGATCGACACCGCGTTCGTCATCGAAGGCCGGGGGCGGGACGTGACTTTTTTCGACGCGGATCGGCAGCATCTCCCGTTCGAGACCGAGCCACAGCGCGCCCAAGTCGTCGCTGTCGATGCGCCGGTGGAGCAGCCCCGCGCACCTCGGGCGACCAAGCCGGTCAACATCGCCGGAACCACCGTCTTCGACAACCGGTCGAGCATCGACTCCTCAAACGCTTTCAACACCGCCACCGGAGGCTTCACCTCGCTGCCGAGCACCATTTATCTCCCCGGAGAAGACGGACCCTTCGGTGAATACATGTATGACACTCCGGGCGCGTTTTCAGGGCTGGATGCATTGCTCGCCGAAAACGAAAACTGGTTCGTCCTCAAGGGCGACGAATTCAACATCACAGGCAGCCCGTCCGTGGGAGCTGCCTCTGGCATTGGGAATCTGATCCTGGGAGCGACCGGCGACCTCAATTTCACCGCCTCTCCGACGGTCGATGCACCCGGAGCCGCCTCCGGAAACTTGTGGGCGCTCGACGCCAACCTCTCCAATCTGGTCTTCACCTCGCTTTCCGGATCCATCAATTTCGACGGCTTCAATCTGACCGGCACCGACCAGAACGTCGTTTTCCAAACCGACGGCCCGGAGTCGGACATCAACCTCGTCGGCTCACCTGAGGCCTCGATCATCCTGCCAAGCGGGAGTTTCGAAGCCCTGGCCGGACGCGATGTCAGTGTCAGCGCCACGTCCGTCGAGGCGAAAATCATCCGGATGTCCGCCGAAAGGGACCTCCAGTTGGATCGTGGAGCCAAGCTCGCCGCTTCTGACGCGATTGGGGCTTTGGCCGGTCGCGACATCGATGTCAGCGCCTCATCCATCGAAGCAAAAAACGTCGAAATTTCCGCCGGACGGAATCTCAAGCTGGATCGCGGGACCAAGCTCGCCGCGTCCGACTCCCTGACACTCCGGGCGAAAGGTGGCGTGACCATCACGAACAGTTCCGAACTCCGCCGCCTGTCCCAGCTCGACCAGCCCCGACTCCTCATCGAAGCCGGAGACGGCAGCGCCGATCTCATCGACTGCTCCTCCGTGGACATGGACGCGGTGGACATCACCTCCCAGCGGGGTGACGTGCGGATCATGAACTCGACGATCGCGGCACGCGAAATCAAGGCCAGGGTTTACGACTCCGGCGGCACCCTTCTGGTGAGTGACGCAGTCCTCGGCCGCGGTGCCAATGCTGCCGATCTCATCCGCCTCTACGGTGAGGGGGCGAACGGCGTCCGCTTTCAAGGCGACACCACCCTGCGCGGGAACCTTGTGCAGATCGCAGGGTCCAAGGTCAGCATCGATCGCGGAAGCCGGGTAAGGCTTTCTAACCCCGCCGGAACCACCATTTTCTCGGACTCGCACCAATATAACAACGGAGTGAACGGGAAATTCACCGGGCTCAAGAACTACCACCCCGCCCATGTGAACAAGCAGTCGTTCGGCAGCCGCCCGGGCTACTGAGAAGCGCCCGGCGGCGTCGTCATTTTCCCGCGTCAGAAGATCCCCAAGCCGAACGCCAGCAGGACCGTGTAAACGACCTTGCAAGCGAGATGCAGGATCTGGTCCGCGACCATGCCGAATTTTCCTTCGCCCTTATACCCATCGATCAAGGCATGGGCTCCCAGCTCGGCGATACCGAGGGCGAGCGAACCTGAGACCAGCCAAACCCCACCGGCATGGATCACGCAGTGGGCGGAAAGGGCGATGACCCAGACGCTGAAGCTGTCCGCCTGTGCCCGGGATTTCTGCTTGGCGATGTAATCTCCCTGAAGCGGAAAATCCGCAAGCGCATGCATCACGACAAAGGCGGCGAAGACCGCGAACGGCCCCTGATCTACGAGAGATGTCACTGCGGGCGGGTGGTCCGGAAAGAGTGGAAGGAGGCACGCTGCATGGGATGGAATGGCGAGAGGTGAGGGAGGGGGGCCGGACGATTTTTCGCCAGGATTCTGGCAGGAGGATTTAGCAGGATCGAGGCCTTTTCCAAGACGATTTTCGGCGCTGCCCGGCGGCATTCGGGTTTTTCCCCTCACCTATGGCAATTGGGTATGCCACCTGCTGAAGCGACACGTTTCCAAGCATGAAATCCCCTGTTTCCCAAATCCTACAAACCCTCCACGACCGTTATGCTTCCCTCCGCGAAGGCGCCGTAGCCGATTATATCCCGGAACTCACCAAGGTGGATCCCGACTTGTTCGGCATCTGCATCGCCACCCGGGACGGCCACGTCTATGAAGTCGGCGACACGCGCCACAAGTTCACCATCCAGTCGATTTCCAAGGCCCTCACCTACGGCCTCGCCCTCGAGGATCGCGGCGAGGAGCACGTGCTCTCAAGAATCGGCGTGGAACCCTCCGGAGACGCCTTCAACGCCATCAGCCTCAAGCCCGATACCGGCGCGCCCTTCAACCCCATGATCAACGCCGGTGCCATCGCCACCTGCGGACAAATCCTCAAGACCGGCGGGGAGTCCCGCATCGAGCGGATCACTCATTATTTGTCGAAATGTGCAGGCGTAAACCTCCAGATCGACGAAGAAATCTATCGCTCCGAGAGCGAAACCGGCCACCGCAACCGCGCCATCGGCTGGATGCTCCGGAACTTCGGCATCATCGACGAAGACCCGCGCGATATCGTCGAGACCTACTTCCAGCAATGCTCGCTGCTGGTCAATTGTGCCGACCTCGCCGTCATGGGCGCCACCCTCGCCAACCAGGGGGTGAATCCGCTCACCGGCGAGCAGGCCATCGCCCATGACTACGTGGACAACGTGCTTGGCGTGATGGCGAGCTGCGGCATGTACGACTGGTCGGGCGAGTGGATCTATCGGGTAGGGCTCCCCGCCAAGAGCGGAGTCGGCGGCGGCATCCTCGCGGTCCTGCCTGGGCAGCTTGGCATCAGCGTGTTTTCGCCCCGGCTCGATGCGCAGGGAAACAGCGTGCGCGCCATCCGCGTCTGCATGGATCTCGCCCGCGAGCTGGCGCTGCATCTCTTCAATCCCAGCGCCGTCCCACCGCCCGCATTGCGCCGCGCTTACAATGCCACCCAGGTGAACTCCCGCCGCCGTCTGCCGGTCAAGGCCTTCCACACCCTGCGCCGCTACGGCGAGCGCATCCGCGTCATGGAGCTGCAAGGCCCTTTGCTTTTCTCCACCCTCGAGCCGGTCATCCGGGAAATGCTCAAGCAAGCACCCTACTGCCAGCACATCATCCTGAACTTCAGCTTCGTCTCCTCCATCGACGCCGTCTGCCTGCGCATGCTCGGGGACATCAAACAGCAACTGGACGTCCACGGCGTGCGGCTGGTCTTCTGCCACACCGCGAAAGTCGCCAAATCCATCGCCACCATCGGCCTTGAGGAGGGCTTCATTTTCCCCAGCGAGGACGCCGCCCTCGAGTCCTGTGAAAACGCGGTGCTCGCCAGCGTGATGAAGGACCACATCATGGACCTGCCACCCGTCCCGCTCGCCGCCTGCGCCCTCTTCTCTAGTTGCGACGCTGCGGAACTCGCCCTGCTCGAAGAACGCATGGCCACCCGGGATTTCGTCTCCGGCGAGACCATTATCCAGACCGGCTCCCTCGCCGACGAGCTCTTCATCCTCACTTCCGGCAGCGTGGAAGTCCGCCTCGAACTCGAGGGCAAGCGCCACCAGCGGCTCGACGTCTTCGCCGCTGGCATGAGCTTCGGCGAGCTCGCCTTCCTCGACGGCTCGCCCCGCTCAGCAGACATCATCGCGCTCGGACCCGTCTCCTGCCGGGTCATCGACCGGCGGTTCTTCGACGAGCTTGGAGAGCGCTCACCCGTCATCAAGGCCAAGATCCTCAACGAAATCGCCCTCCTGCTCAGCTCCCGCCTGCGCCAGGCGAATATCGAGATCTCCGCGCTCCGCAGTTGATTCCGCAGTCGGACATCATCCCGGCGGATGCGGATTTTCGAAAATCC
>JBOFET010000369.1:0-4526 GCA_051648225.1 Luteolibacter sp. | reverse complement strand
GCATTCGTCTATGCGTTTTCCTGCAACACCGGGGCACCACTTCCCGGTGTGAAACTGGAAATTTACGGCGAAGATGCCACTCCCCTCGAGAATTTCACCACCGACGCATCCGGCGTGGCCACCATCCCACGCTTGGCCGCAGCCCGTCACCTCCACGCCTCACTCGCCGGCGACGACTACCTCACCGCGTTCGACTCCTCGCTCGACACCGTCGGCATGTGGCATTTCCCGATCCGTTATTCGTGGAATAAATCCACCGGAGCCACGCGCAGGGCATTTCTCTTCACCGACCGCTCGCTCTATCAGCCCGGCGAAACGGTGCGCTTGAAGGCGATCATCCGCAACCTGCGCGGCAATGCCATCGAGCCATCAAGACCGAGTCCGGCGCGCGTCGTCATCGTCGATCCCACCGACCAGGAAATCCACTCCAGCCCGATCACGATTTCGGAAACCGGCTCGTGCGATTTCACCTACACCCTGCCGCCTGGGAAAACCGGCAACCACTCGATCCGCCTTGAGTATCCCGAAGAACTCGCTCTGGCAGAGACGCTCGAAGATGATTGGGAAAAACAGGAAGCCCTCGTCACCAGCGGCCGCTTCGAGCTGCCACTGCGCGTCGAGGAGTTCCGCCGCAATGCATTCGAAGTCGGCCAAGTGATCGCCGCCGCCTCCCCCGGTGCCACTTCCATTTCTTCCGAACTCACCGCGAAATACTATCAGGGCCAGCCGGTCGCCGCCGGGAAGGTGAACTATTTCAGCCGCGTCACCGCGCAGAATCCGTATCCCGAGCGCTTCCGCGATTTTCTGTTCGGGAATCACCGCAGCGAGGATTGGACGTATTGGTATCACTACTTCGGCTACCGCCCGGACGATGAGGAGGATTCGGATAGCCCGTCCTCGCAGATTCAAGGCGAGGCCCTGCTCTCTGCCGACGGCAAGGCCGCGCTCTCCGTGGCCATCCCGCAAGCCGAGTTCCCCACCTCCCGCGAAGTCGTCATTTCCTCGGAAGTCACGGATGCGAACCACCAGACTCTAACGTCCACCGCCGAAACCACCGTCCACCCCGCATCCGTTTACGTCGGCGTCTCCCGCATCGACCAACTCGTCCGCGCAGGCAGCGGGTTGCCTTTAAAAATCGTCGCCACGGACACCGGGGGCGAGCCCTTCCCCGGAGCCGTCAAAATCACCGCCACGCTCACCCGCGAGGTGAATTCCTCCGTGAAAACCCGCACGGACTCCGGCGCGACCGCCACCCGCAACGACGTGACCGAAGAAACCGTCATCACCTCCGAGCTTACCCTCGATCCCGCCGCGTCCGCCGGGCAAGGCACCCCGTTCACCGTCACGCCCAAGTCCACCGGCCTGCACTTCCTCACCCTCCGCGGCACCGATCCGGAGGGCCGGGCCTTCGCCACAGTCACCCGTTTCCACGCCTATGGCACTGACGAATATCCATGGCTCTACGAAGACGGGCTGCGCGTGAAACTCGTCGCCGAGAAGAAATCCTACAAGCCCGGCGACACCGCCCGCGTGCTGGTTCTATCACCCATCGAAGGAACCGCACTCGTCACCGTGGAGCGGGAAAAAGTCCTGCGCTCGTTCCAAGTCGAACTCAAGGCGGACAAGCCCGTCATCGAGATCCCCATCACCGACGACGACGCGCCTAACGCTTTTGTCTCTATTCTCATCATCAAAGGCGCGAAGGAATCCGCCCGTGAGCACAAGGAGCCACAACTCCGCCTCGGCTACTGCGAACTGATCGTGGACAACCTCCGCGATCAGTTAGCGGTCACCCTCGAAGCACCCGCCACCTGCCGTCCTGGCGACGACATCACCCTCACCGGCACCGTCCTCCTCGCCAACGGCCAGCCTGCCGCGAAGGCAGAGGTCACTCTCTACGCCGAGGATGAAGGCACGCTCGCCGTGATGGGCTACGAGACACCGAAGCCTATGGACTACTTCTACAAACCGCGGAACCTCGACGTGGAAACCGGCACCTCGTTCGCGACCTTCGTTTCCGAAGACCCTGAAATGCAAAGCTTCTCTAACAAAGGCTTCTTCATCGGCGGCGGCGGAGACATGAGCAAGCTGGCTGATTTACTCCGCAAAAATTTCGACCCCTGCGCCACCTGGGCACCCGCCCTCGTCACCGACTCTAGCGGAAACTTCACTCACACCTTCAAGTTCCCGGACACGCTCACCCGTTACCGCCTCATCGCCGTCGCCCATCAGGACGCTGCGAGATTCGGCCATGTCGAGTCGTCCGTCGTGGTGAAAAAGGATCTTATGTTGGAGCCGAAAACCCCGCGCTTCGCCAACCAGTCGGACACGTTCAACTCCCAAGTCCTCGTCCAAAACGCATCGACCCACACCGGCACCTGGGAAATCCATTTCACCACCGCAAACGGCCAGGAAACTCCGTGCGCGTCCGCCACCGGCCCCACCACCGAGACCGTCACGCTCGCCCCAGGCGCGTCCGCCACCGTGATTTTCCCGACTCGCGCCGACACCACCGGCGAGGCCGTGCTCACCTTCCAGGCCACTCCGGTTTCCCTCAGCAACACGGATCTAACTCCCCAGCTCAAGCACCATCTATCCGACGCCGTCGAATCCCGGTTCGACGTCCACTACCCGATGCCGCTGCTCTGCCAGTCCAAACTCGTCAAACTCTCCGGCGGCGAAGCTCAAATCGATCTCTGCGATCAGCTCGATCCCCGTTTGCGGATCGGAACGGGTTCAATCGACTTGGAATTTTCCACCACACCGCTCGTCGAGGCCAGTGGTTCCATCGACTTTCTCCTCAGCTATCCGCACGGTTGCGTCGAGCAAACCACCTCCTCGCTCATCCCGTGGCTCGCCGTGGAAGACCTCAGCCCGGTGATCCCGCGCTTCGCAAAATTGGATGAAAAGAAAGTCACCGCCGCCATCCAGGCCGGTGCCGACCGCCTCCTTTCCATGCAGCTCCCGGACGGCTCGTTCGCCTACTGGCCCGGCGGCACCGAGACCGTGCCATGGGCCACCTCCTACGCCGGCATGGGCCTGATGATGGCTGCGGAAAAGGGCGCGAACGTCCCGGAATCCGCCATCGAGTCGCTCACCAAATACCTCATCGGAAGCCTCCGCGGCATCGCTGAAGAAAAGTCCCCCTACGCCCTGGAAAGCCACATCCGCTCGCTGATGGTGCTCGCCATCTCCGGTTCCCCGCAGCCCGCTTATCGAAATGTGCTCGTCGATCGCATCGCCGAACTCACGCCCAGCGCCCGCTACCTGCTTGCCACCGCAATCGCCGCCGAAGAGGAGGACAACGAAGCCAATCTCGCCATCGCCAAATCCGTGCTCACTTCCAAGGTCCCCTTCAAATCGAAAAACGACGATTGGATGCCATGGTCTGCCGATGAAGCCTACAACCTCATCGCCTGGCTACTCATCGAACCCGAAGGCCCCGAACCCACCAAGGCACTCGACCGCATGCTCCGGGATCGCAATCCCTACGGTGCGTGGAACACCACCTGGGTCAACGGCTGGAGCCTCCTCGCCATGGCAGAATATGCCCGGAACTCGGAATTACGGGACGAACCCACAGCAATCGTTTTGGAAACCGAAGCCGGTTCAGATACTGTCGTGCTCCACGAGGACGAAGCCTCCGCAAAACGCTCTTTTAAGCTGACACCGGACCTCAAGCTGGCGGCGCGTGCGAACATCACTTCCTTTGTGCGACTGAATATCGCCGCCAAACCACCCATCACACCCACCCAGCCGGTCGCGAAAAACGGCCTGTCCATCGACCGCATTTATGAACGCATCAATGCCGACGGTTCCGCCACCATCCTCACCGAGCCACAGGTCGGCGAGCTCATCCGCGTTTCCCTCCGGGTCACCCTGCCTCAGGATCGCACCCGCTACCTCGTCATCGAAGACCCGCTGCCGTCGCTTTTTGAAACCGTGAACACCGACTTCAAATCCCAGCGCGCCGCCGCCGGCATCCGCACCAGCGAGAACGATTGGAACGTCAGCCACTCCGAACTCCGCACCGACCGCGCTTGCTTCTTCCTCGACGAGGTCTGGCGCGCAGGCACCTACACGCTCACTTACCTCGCCCGCTGCACCGTCGCCGGCCAAGCTACTGCTCCGCCCGCCAAGGTCGAGTCGATGTATGACCCGGAGAACTTCGCGCTGTCCGCATCACGGGTGTTCACCACAAAGTGATCTTCATCTTCCGCACCTAGTCCCGCCTTCAGGCGGTCTTAAAATTCCACCTAAAGGCGGGACTACCTGCGAATCAAACAAAAAAGAAGCCGGAGAAAACCGAAGTGGGGGGGAACTCGATGTTCGCCGGCCTTTCCGGACCGGATAGCGGTCCGACTCGGGGGGGAGTGTGTGGTTGTCGCTGTCCGCTCCTCGGGGGGAAGGGTTGCTCGCGGCGACAGGAAAATAAATATCCCATTTTCGGACGGATTGACATTACGCGATGGCGTCAATCATCCACCTCTGACGAAAAATCCGACCCGGCCGACTCTAGGATTGCC
>JBOFET010000368.1:0-27214 GCA_051648225.1 Luteolibacter sp. | reverse complement strand
AGGATGATCGCATCGGTGGAAGAGGCGTAGGAAATGTCGGACTCGGTGATCGGGCCGGCGGCAGCGGTGATGAAGGAGGACTCGACCTTGTCGGACTCGATGGCGAGCACGGCTTTTTTGATCGCCTCGACGGAGCCTTGCACGTCGCACTTGAGGATGAGCTTGAGCTGGGCCTTCCCGCCGCCGTCGCGGACCATCGAGTAGAGGTCCTGCATGCGGTTGCGGTGCTGGGGCTTGAGGCGGGTGAGGCGCTGGGATTCCTGGCGCTCGGTGGCCAGTGATTTCGCTTCGCGCTCGGATTTCATCTCGGAAAGATGATCGCCGACGTTGGGTAGTTCTTCGAAGCCGATGACCTCGACGGGCATCCCGGGGTGAGCGCTTTTCACGGCGACTCCGCGGTCGTTGATCAGCGAGCGGACTTTTCCCGAGAACGGACCGCAGATAAACGGGGTGCCGACCTTGAGGGTGCCGGACTCGACGATGACGGTGGCGGTGGTCCCACGACCGGGAACGACGCGGGCTTCGATGACGGCGGCGCGGGCGGTGGCCTTGGGGTTCGCCTTGAGCTCGAGAACTTCCGCTTGCAGGGCCATGAGATCGAGCAAGTCGTCCATGCCTTGCCCGGTGAGGGCGGAAACTTCGGCAAACTCGGTATCACCGCCGAAGTCGGTAGTTTGGAGTCCGTGTTCGGCAAGTTGGGATTTCACCCGGTCCACGTTGGCGGAGGGGAGGTCGCACTTGTTGATGGCGACGATGATGGTTTTCTTGGCCTTTTTGGCGTGTTTGATGGCCTCAATGGTCTGCGGCATGATGCCGTCATTGGCGGCGACGACGAGCACGACGATGTCGGTGATGTCCGCGCCACGGGCACGCATGTCGGAGAAAATGGCGTGGCCCGGGGTATCGAGGAAGGTGATTTCCTGGTCGTGGTGAATGACCTGATAGGCACCGATGTGCTGGGTGATGCCGCCCGCTTCTCCCGCAGTGATTTTCGTTTTGCGGAGGAAGTCGAGGAGGGAAGTCTTCCCGTGGTCCACGTGGCCCATGATCGTGATGATGGGCGGGCGGTTTTTGAGAAGATCGACCGGTTGTTCCTTGACGATTTCCGGCTCCTTGATGACTTCGATTTCTTTATGGAAACCTTTGTCCTTGTCGCGTTTTTCGCGCTCGAAGACGAAGCCGTGGATCTCGCAGATCTTGGCGGCGATTTCCGGTTCCAACGGTTGGTTGGGTGCCGGGAAGACGCCGATCTTGATCAGGTCCGCCATGATGTTGAACGGCTTGAGGCCGAGGCGTGCTGCCAGATCCGGGACCAGAATCGGTGGCTTGATGACGATGAGTTTCGGATCGTCCGAGCTGGCTTCTTCGGCCGGGACTGGAGCCGTGGTTTCCGTCTGGGCGGGGGCGGTGGGAGCGGGCGCGGCGGCAGGCGTGAGATGCCTGGTCGCTGCTTTTTCCTCGTTGTCGAGGAGCTTGGAAATCGTACCTAGCACGGCCTTGCCGGTGCGGGTGGTTTTTTTGACCTTCGGTTGCTTGTCTTCGGCGAAGAGGTCGAGAGCGTTCGCCTTCTGGGCGTCCAGAACGCTGGGTGGCGGTGGCACGACTTCCACCTCCTTGCGCTGTCGTTCCCGACGCGAGGGTTTCTTGGCCGTGTCGAGGAGATCGAGGACCTTGGATTGTTCAGGAGAGCTATCGCTTTTTTCGGGCATCCGGGCTGTCTGCAGAGTTCGTGAGGAAGAGGGACTGGAAATGGGAGTAAGTTTGGGAAATTATTCTGCGGCTGCGGCGGTGGAACCACTGGTGATGGCATGGGCGCGGACCAAGATGGCTTCGGCGGCTTCTTCGGTGATTTCGAGGGCGGCGGCGATGTAGTCGGCAGGCATGTCGATGACCATTTCCGGGTTGAAGCCACCGGCGAGAGTGAGCTTGTTCGCCAGCTCGTCGGTGATGCCGAGTTGCTCGCCCAAGGTGTGGGCGGCACCGCCGATTTTTTCTTTGAATTGCTCTTCCTTGGACTCGTCGCGGCGGACTTGGACGTCCCAGCCCATGAGGCGGGAGGAAAGCCTGGCATTCTGGCCCTTGCGACCGATGGCCTTGCTGAGGTCAATCTCGTCCACGGTGACATGCACGGTGTGGGCGGCTTCGTCCACGGTGATGGAGCGGAGTTCGGCGGGTTTAAGCGCCTCGCGGACGAATTCCTTGGGGTCTTCACTCCAGCGGATGATATCGACCTTCTCGTTGTTGAGTTCGCGGACGATGTTTTTGACTCGGGCGCCACGCATGCCGACACAGGCTCCGACGGGATCGACTTTCGGGTCGCTGCTCCAGACGGCGACTTTCGTGCGGAATCCGGCCTCGCGGGCGATGCCGCGGATTTCCACGGTGCGGTCGGAAATTTCGTTCACTTCGGCCTCGAACAAGCGGCGGACAAAATTCGGGTGGCTGCGGGAAAGGATGATTTCCGGTCCCCGGCCTTCGTTTTCCACAGCAAGGACGTAGGCGCGGATGCGGTCGCCGATGTTGTAATCCTCGCCTTGAACGCGTTCGCGGTTCGGCATGATGCCTTCGAATTTGCCGAGATCGATCATCACGTCGTTGCGCTCGAAGCGACGGACGGTGCCGGAGACCACGTCGCCGGCGCGATCCTTGAATTCCTCGTAGATCATTTCCTTCTCCGCCTGGCGGAGGCGCTGCATCATCGTCTGCTTGGCAGTCTGCACGGCGATGCGGCCGAAGTCCTTGGGAGTGACGTTGAATTCCTGGGTGTCGCCGGGCTGGGCTTCCGGGTTTTTCTTAAGAGCGGTGGCAAGCGGAACTTGGTTGAATTTGTCCGTGTGCTCGTCGTCAGGCACCACCGTGAGGACTGCGTAGATTTTGGTCTCGCCCTTTTTCGTATCCACGGCGGCGCGAAGTGTCTCGATAGCGTCGGCTCCGGGAACCATCTTGCGGTAGGCGGAAATGAATGCGAACTCGAGCGCGGCAACGACCTTCTCGCGGTCGATTCCTTTTTCTTTTTCGTAATACTCGATGAGGGCGACGATATCGTTGGTCATGGCGGGCGGTGTTGCAGGCGCTGCTGAAGTCTGGAGACGCAAAAGAGTGGGTGCGAGACCCACTCCGTTCTTTCGTCAGAAGCTGTGCAGGCAGCTTGTAAAGCGACGTTTTTTCACTTGCAAGCCGAAACTCGGCAGCCAGCCCGCCGGGAAAACCGCTTCTCTGCCCTGTCTCCCGCTCATCTGAAATGCCGCCGCACCTCGAAGTCGGCGTGGTACTCGATGAAGTCTGACGCTGGAAACCGGGACTCAAACTCAGGGAACCACACATCGCCCGGGTGGTTTTCAAAAACATGAGTCACCAGTAAGTCCTCAAGCTCGGACAAAAACGCCGCGTAAATTTCCGAACCGCCGATGATGAACACCCGGCCAGCCATCCCCGCCAAGTCGCGGAGTTCGCTGGGCTGATGGATGACCTCGACTCCTTCGGCGGACCAGTTAGGGTCGCGGGTGAGCACGATGTTCCGTCGCTTCGGCAAGGGTCGGCCGATCGATTCGAAGGTTTTCCTGCCCATCACGATCGGATAGCCGGAGGTGGTGCGTTTGAAAAAGGCAAGATCTGCCGGGAGGTTCCACGGGAGCTTACCGTCCCGACCGATCACTCGCTCCGGAGTCATCGCCACGATCGCCGTCAGTTGCATGCCCACGGTGCTCAAATCGCCACCGCGCCCTTGATGTGCGGGTGCGGGTCGTAGTTTTCGAGGCGAATGTCGTCGAAGGTGAAGGCGTCGATGTCTTTCACCTCAGGATTCAACCACAGAGTCGGCAACGGTCGCGGTTCGCGGCTCAGTTGCAATTCCGTTTGTTCGAGATGATTCACGTAGAGGTGCAGATCGCCGAAGGTGTGGATGAAATCCCGCGCCTCGAAATCGCAGACGTGGGCGACCATTTTCGTCAGCAGGGCGTACGAGGCGATGTTGAAAGGCACTCCCAGAAAAAGGTCCGCGCTTCGTTGGTAAAGTTGGCAGGAGAGCCCGGGACGGCCACCGGCAGGTGCCTCATGGACATAGAACTGAAATAAAAGGTGGCAAGGCGGTAGCGCCATTTGGTGGATCTGCCCGACGTTCCAAGCGGATACGATATGGCGTCGTGAGTGGGGATTTCCCAGCAGTCCGTCGATGAGCAATCGGATCTGGTCGATCGTGCGGCCCTCCGGCGTCGGCCAAGACCGCCATTGCTTGCCGTAAACCGGCCCGAGCTCGCCCTCGGCATCTTCCCACTCGTTCCAAATGGTCACGCCGTTTTCTTTAAGGGAGCGAGTGTTGGTCTCGCCTCGCAGGAACCAAAGCAACTCGTGGATGATCGAGCGGAGGTGGAGCTTCTTGGTCGTCACGCACGGGAAACCCTTGCGGAGATCGTAACGCGCCTGCCGTCCGAAAACAGACCGGGTTCCAGTGCCTGTGCGGTCAGCTCGCAGCTCGCCGTTCGCCAACACGTCGCGCATTAAATCCAGATAACCAGTCACCCGCTCAGGTAGCCACGGACTCAGTTCACGACGCAAGAACTAACAGGTTTCCCGAAAGCGGAAGTAAGGGTGGATGCCCGAGTCCTTCTTGGCGCATCCGCATCAGGCCGTCACCGCACCACGGTCGTCGTTGAGGCCGGATTTCTCGAGGAAATAGTCGTAACCGCCGGTGTAACGGGTGACGAGGGCTCCGTTCTCCGGATTCTTCTCGTTGCGGGTGATTTGCAACGTGGTTTCCGCGAGCGTGCGGATGAAATGTACATCGTGGGAAATGAAGACGAGCGTGCCTTCGTAGGATTTCAGAGCGTTGACCAGTGAGTCGATAGAGAGGATGTCCAAGTGAGTTGTCGGCTCGTCCATCAGCAAGAGGTTCGGCGGATCGACGAGAAACTTGACGAGGTTCAGGCGGGATTTTTCTCCCCCTGATAGAACGCCGCAGCGTTTCTCCACATCGGTGCGGCGGAAGAGGAAGGTGCCGAGGATGGAGCGGGCGTCTTCTTCGCGCAGGGTGGTGCAGGCACCCATGACTTCTTCGAGCACGGTGTTGTTCTCGTTGAGCGACTCGATGCGGTGCTGCGAGTAGTAACCGAGCTTGGTGGCGTAGCCGGGTTCGCGCTTTCCGGCGTCGATCGGGATGATGCCGGCGAGGATCTTGAGCAGGGTGGATTTGCCCGCGCCGTTAGGCCCGACGAGCACGACGCGGTCGCCGCGCTCGATGGTGAGGTCGAGGTCTTTGTAAATGCGCTTCTCCCCGTAGGCCTGGCCGACCTTCGCGAGTTCCATGACTTTCTGGTTGGAACGCGGCGGCTGGGGGAAGCTGAATTTGAAAGGCTTCCGCGGAGCGCGGGGTTTCTCGACACGGTCTAACTTTTCGAGAAACTTGATGCGTGACTGGACTTGCGCCGCCTTGGATCCGACTTGGCGGAAGCGATCAATGAATTCTTGGTGGCCCTCGATTTCCTTCTGTTGGTTCCGATAGGCCTGGACGCGCTGGTCGTAGGTTTTTTCCCGCTGGTCGAGGTAAGACGTGTAGTTGCCTGTGTAGGAAATGAGTTTGGCGGCGTCTGGATCGATCTCGATGACGGTCTCGATGATGGAGTCCATGAAGTCCCGGTCGTGAGAAATCATGAGAATCGCGCCGCTGTAATTTAACAGATAGCGCTGGAGCCAGAGCAGAGAGAGCAGGTCGAGGTGGTTCGTCGGCTCGTCGAGCATGAGCAGGTCCGGCTCCATGGTGAGGAGCTGGGCGAGGTGGGCGCGCATGACCCAGCCGCCGGAGTATTCGCGGGCGGGCTTTTGGAAATCTTCGTTTTTGAAGCCGAGGCCGTGGAGGATTTTCTTGGCCTTGGGTTCGAGCTGATAGCCGTTGAGAGCGGTGAACTGGTCTTGGGCCTTGGCGAAATCCGGGTGCGATAGATCGCCGGTGGCCTCGTGCTCGCGCATGATGCGGAGGATGCCGATCATTTCCGGGGTGATACCCATGGCGATCTCGATGATCGTCTCGTCGGTCGGCTCGCCCGCTTCCTGCGGCAGGTAGCCGGTGATGGCATATTCGTCGCGCTCGATCTTGCCTTCGTCCGGGCTGTCCTCGTCGAGGATCATGCGGAAGAGCGTGGATTTGCCAGCGCCGTTCGGGCCGACGAGGGCGACGCGCTCGCCCCAGTTGATGGACATTTCCGCCTCGCGGAGCAGGCAGCGGCCGCCAAGAGTTTTCGTTAGTTTGTGGATCGTGAGCACGGAGGGGATTTAGAGGACGGCAGCAGGGTGGGCAAGGATTTCGGCACGGGACGGGGATTCATTGGGATTTGCGGTTGTTCAGGTATGCTGCATGCTGGATGAAATGGAGATGATCACAGATGTTCTGGGCCGTGGCCTGCGCGATTTGCGGATTTCGGTGACGGACCGCTGCAATTTCCGCTGCCGCTACTGCATGCCGGTGGAGGTCTTCGGAGCGGGCTACGTGTTCATGCCGCGTGAGGAATTGCTGACGTTCGAAGAAATCGTGCGGCTGGTCCGCATGCTGGTGCCGCTGGGTGTGGGGAAAATCCGGCTAACCGGGGGTGAACCCTTGCTTCGTCGCGGGCTGGAGGATCTGGTCGCCATGCTGGCAGCGGTGGAGGGTGTGAAAGACATCGCCATCACGACGAACGGAGTGCTCCTCGCGCATCATGCGGAAGCCCTGGCACTCGCCGGTCTGAGCAGGGTGACGGTGAGTCTCGACGCACTGGATCCCCGGATTTTTGCGGAAATGAATGGTGTCGGAGCGAAAGTGGAGCGCGTGCTCACTGGCATCAGCTCCGCGCAGGCATTCGGGCTGCCGGTCAAGGTGAACGCGGTCATCCAGCGCGGGGTGAACGAGGGAGAAGTCCTGCCGCTTGCCCGCTGGGCGAAATCCTCCGGCGTGGACCTGCGCTACATCGAGTATATGGACGTCGGCGAGACGAACGGCTGGAAGCTCGACGAGGTCGTTTCCGGCGATGAAATTCTATCCATCCTAGCGGCGGAATTTCCGCTTGCGCCGCGTGCTCCGGCGTATCGCGGCGAGGTTGCCGCGCACTGGGGCCACCGCGATGGGGGCGGAGAAATCGGGCTGATTCGCTCGGTGACCAAGCCATTTTGCAGCGACTGTCAGCGGCTCCGGTTGTCTGCGGACGGCAAGATTTTCACCTGCCTCTTCGCCGCGCAAGGCCACGACTTGCGGGGGATCCTGCGCAGTGGGATGGCTCCGGATGTTTTGGCGGAAACGGTGCGATCCATCTGGCAGGCACGCGCGGACCGCTACTCCGAAGAGCGCGGCCGGGTCGAGCGACCGAAGGCGGAGATGAGTTATCTGGGGGGGTGACGGTTTTTTTGGGGAAGAGTGAGGCAACGCGAATCTTGGGAATGAAGAGAGCGATTTCGATTTCAAAAATTTGCTAGATTTGCGCTGCCTTCCATCTTCATTTTTGGGGCATGCAATATGCTGTTGCACTCGGTGGGGCGGTTTCTTAATTTTCACGCTCCGCTTGTTAATCCTTCCCGCATGAAACCTTCCCACCTTGTTTTCGCCTCCGCCGCCTCGCTTCTCAGCCTGTTTGCGCTCCCGAGTTGCAAATCCGGTGGCGGTGACACCATCAAGGTCGGCGAATTCGCCTCGCTCACCGGCAAGGAAGCGACATTCGGCACCTCCTCGCACGAAGGCACTGAACTCGCCATTGAGGAAATCAACAAGGCCGGCGGCGTGCTTGGTAAACAAATCGAACTCCTCACCGAGGACAACCAATCCAAGGCCGGCGAGCCCGCCAACATCGTCAACAAACTCATCTCCCGCGACGGCGTGGTCGCCATCCTTGGCGAAGTCGCCTCCAGCCGCTCGCTCGAAGCCGCGCCCATTGCCCAAGCGGCACAAATCCCGATGATTTCCCCGGCGTCCACCAACCCGAAAGTCACTGAAGTGGGCGACTACATTTTCCGCGTCTGCTTCATCGATCCCTTCCAAGGCACCGTGATGGCGAACTTCGCTAACAAGACCCTGAAGGCGAAAAAAGTCGCCGTGCTCACTGACGCGAAGAGCGACTATTCCAAGGGCCTCGCCAAGTATTTCAAAGAGCAGTTCGCCAAAAACGGCGGCACGCTCGCCTCCGAGCTCGACTACAACGGCGGCGACAAGGACTTCAAAGCCCAGCTCACCACCATCAAGGGCGCAGCGCCCGATGCGGTCTTCGTCCCCGGATATTATAACGACGTCGCGCTCATCGCCATCCAGGCCAAGGAACTCGGCTTGACCGTGCCGCTCTTCGGTGGCGATGGCTGGGAGTCGGAAAACCTCCTGCAAGTCGGCAAGGATGCCGTGGAAGGCCATTATTTTTCCACCCACTGCTCGCCGGAAGACACCTCGCCGAAAATGACCTCCTTCGTCGCCGCCTACAAAGCGAAGTATAACAAGACCCCCGACGCCATGGCCGCGCTCGGTTACGACTCCGCCTATGTGCTCGCGGATGCCATCAAACGCGCTGGCACCACCGAAGGCCCCAAGCTGCGCGACGCAATTGCCGCCACCAAGGATTTCGAAGGCGTAACCGGGAAATTCTCACTCGACGCCAAACGCGACGCTGTCAAGTCCGCCGCCATCCTCCAGATCAAGGACGGCAAGTTCAAGTTCCTCGAAACCATCGCCCCTTGATCGGTTAGCCCGCGTGCCTTGACGATGATTTCACGAACGACCCCCGCTGCCGCCCGCCTGTGAACGAGATTTTCCAACAGCTCGTCAACGGTCTGGCCCTCGGCGCGGTTTATGCGCTCATCGCCATCGGCTACACGATGGTTTACGGGGTGCTTCGGTTCATCAACTTCGCCCACGGCGATGTGTTCATGCTCGGCTCCTTCGCCGGGTTCTACCTTGCGCCACACATTGCGAAATGGTTTCCGCTGCCTGGCTGGGGCGCGTGGACCGTGGTGATGCTCCTCACGATGGTCATCTGCGCGGTCATCGGCATCGTCATCGAGCTGTTAGCCTATCGCCCGCTGCGCAACCGTCCGAAACTCACCGTGCTGATCACCGCTATCGGCGTTTCGCTGCTCATTCAATACACCTGCCAGCACAAGGCCTTCTTCGGGGCGTCGCAAAGAGCTTTCCCCAAACTGCTGCCCACCGGGAACTTCACGCTTGGTGGACTCTCGTTCAATACCACCCAGTTCGTCGTGCTCGGTGTCACTCTTGTTCTGCTCGCCGCACTCACCTTCATCGTGAAAAGGACCCGGATCGGCATGGCCATGCGTGCCGTCTCTCACAACTCCGCCGCCGCCTCGCTCATGGGCATCAGCAACTCGTTCATCATCTCCTTCACCTTCGGCCTCGGCTCGGCGCTCGCCGGCGCGGGCGGCATCCTCTACGGCATGACCTACACCGGCATCGAGCCGCTGATGGGCGTGAATGTCGGGTTGAAAGCCTTCGTCGCCGCAGTGTTAGGCGGCATCGGAAACCTTCCCGGAGCCGCGCTCGGCGGGCTTGTGTTAGGCGTCGTGGAAAGCTACGCGGGCGGCATGTCCGGCATCTCGACGTATCGGGATGGCATCGCCTTCGCCATCCTCATCATCATCCTGATTTTCAAACCCACCGGCCTGCTCGGATCCAAACAGATCGAAAAAGTCTGAAAACATGCCTGCCATTTTAAAAGACCCGCGCCTTCTTCTCCTCATCGCCGTCGCGCTTGCGGTGGTGGTGGGTCTCGGCGCGGACCAGATGAACCCTTATTACCGGGGCGTCATCATCGACATCGGCATCGCCATCATCCTCGCGGTTAGTTTGAATCTTATCAATGGCCACACCGGCCAGTTCAGCCTCGGCCACGCGGGCTTCATGTCCGTGGGAGCGTATGTGTCTGCGATGATTACACTGGAGTTTCAAAAGAACCTCGGGCCCGACGTCTTGCCATGGACCTTTCTTCCGGCACTCGTGGCTGGTGGCACCGTGGCGGCGCTCGCTGGATTGTTAGTCGGCGTGCCATCGCTTCGTTTAAAAGGCGACTATCTCGCCATCGTCACGCTGGGATTCGGTGAAATCATCCGCGTGATCTTCCAAAACGTGGAAGCCGCCGGAGCCGCCAGTGGACTCAGCGGCATCCCTCGGCTCACCGGCCTCACATGGACGTTCGTGCTCGCCGCCTTCACCGTCTATGTCGTCGCCTGCCTCGTGAATTCCACCTACGGCCGCGGCTTCATCGCGGTGCATGACGACGAGGTAGCCGCCAGTTCCATGGGGCTCAATCCTACCCGTTATAAAGTCACCGCCTTCGTCATCGGTGCATTCTTCGCGGGCATCGCTGGTGGATTGTTCGCTCACCACAAAACTTCCATCACCCCGCAGGTCTTCGATTTCATGAAAAGCTTCGAAGTCGTCGTCATGGTCATCCTCGGCGGCATGGGCCGCACCGCCGGAGTGATCCTCGCTGCGATTCTGCTCACCCTCGCGCCGGAATTCCTGCGCGGCGTGGCGGAATACCGCATGATCATCTACGCGCTGCTCATCATTTTCCTGATGATCGCGCGGCCACAGGGGCTGTTCAATTTCGAGCGGAAGAAGAAACCGTTAGCCGTCAAGCCATGAGCAAGCCCTTGTTGGAACTCGAGAACGTCACCATCCGCTTCGGCGGTCTGACGGCGGTGAGCGACGTGAGCCTGAAGGTGGGCGAGGGCGAACTCATCGGCCTCATCGGCCCGAACGGCGCGGGCAAGACCACGGTCTTCAACATGATTACCGGCGTCTATCAGCCGACCGAAGGCGCGATCCGGTTCGTGGGAAAACCCACTGCTGGCCTCAAGCCCCACGTGCTCACCAAGAGCGGCATGGCCCGCACGTTCCAGAACATCCGTCTCTTCGGCTCGATGAGTGTCTTCGACAATGTCCGTGCCGCTACCCAGCTCCACCGCAGTCACGGCATCTGCGAAGCGCTCTGGCGCGGGCGTTCGCATCATGCCGGGGAGAAGGAAGTGGAGAGTCGCGTGCTAGAGTTGCTAGAAGTTTTCTCCCTCCGGGACTATCGCGATGAACCCGCCACCAGCCTGCCCTACGGCGGCCAGCGGCGGCTGGAAATCGTCCGTGCCATGGCCACCCAGCCCAAGCTTCTGTTACTCGACGAACCCGCTGCCGGGATGAACCCCTCCGAAAAGGAAGACCTCATGCATCTCATCGAGTTCATCCGCAAACGCTTCGGCATGGCCATCCTGCTCGTCGAGCACGACATGAAAGTCGTCATGGGCATCTGCGAGCGCATCGCCGTTCTCGAATACGGCATCAAGATCGCGGAAGGCAGTCCCAAGGAAATCCAGTGTCATCCGAAGGTCATCGAAGCCTATCTCGGGGCGGCCGCGATTTAAGATTCGTGGTGCCTACCCTCATCAAAAATGCTCCAAGTCGAAAATCTCCACGTTTCCTACGGCGCGATCAAAGCCCTCCACGGCGTTAGCCTAAAGGTTCCCAAGGGTGACATCGTCACGCTCATCGGCGCGAATGGCGCGGGCAAGTCCACGACACTGCGCGCTCTATCCGGGCTGGTGAAATCCACCTCCGGATCGATCCGGTATGACGGCCAGGAAATTTCCAAAGTGCCCGCGCATAAGATCGTCGGCCGTGGCCTCTGCCATGTGCCGGAGGGGCGGATGATCTTCGCGAACCTGACCGTGCATGAAAACTTGAAGATGGGCGCTTACCTGCAAAGCGACCGCAAATGGATCGCCGGGCAGATGGAGTATGTCTTCGGCTTGTTTCCCCGGCTTAAGGAACGCGAAAACCAATCCGCCGGCACACTTTCCGGCGGTGAGCAGCAAATGTTAGCCATCGGGCGGGCATTGCTGGGCAAGCCGAAGTTCTTGATGCTCGATGAGCCGTCGCTTGGAATCGCGCCGCTGTTAGTGAAAACGATTTTCGAACGGATCGTGGAGATCAACCGCGAACAGGGACTGACGATTCTGCTCGTCGAACAGAATGCCAACCTTGCGCTGGACATCTCGACTTATGCCTACGTGCTCGAGACAGGAAAGATCCTGATTGAAGGACCGTCCTCACAAGTCAAAGCCGATCCGCAAGTGCAGGCTGCCTATCTGGGAGCCTGAACGGGTAGCGGGGAGAGATTCTACACGAGCGTTTGGCGGTAAACTCCTCCCCTTGATCCCGCCACCTGTGAGAACCAAGTGGCGACGGGATCCGAGGTCGTTGTGACGAATCTATTCGGGCGTGGCGGTTTCTTTGATTTTTTCCGCCGCTTCTTGGGCAGCTTTCGATGCATCCTCGAGCGCCTTGGCAGCGGCGTCCTTGGTGACATCGGCAGCTTCCTCCATCTTTTCTTTGGCCACTTCGGATGCCCCGGCGACCTTCTCTTTCGCCATTTCGGCAGCATCCGCTACCTTTTCCTTGGCCGTCTCGGTGGCGGTCTTCGCCTCAGCCTTGGCGGCTTCCATTTTCTCACTGGCGGCGTCTTTCATTTCCTTGACGCCCTCGGCCATTTTCTCAGCTCCGGCGTTCATTTTTTCCGTGGCGGTTTCTGCGACTGCATCGATTTTTTCGTCGGTGGTTTTGGCAGCCTGTTCGCAGGCGACGAGGACCAGTGGCAGGACAAGAGTGGAGATCCAGAGGTTGGTTTTCATGGTTGTTGGAGTTCGTTAGTTGTTGGAGCTTCTGATTGAAGCCAACTTCTAAGATAGAAAAATTCCACAACTTGTCAAAGGAAGGATTTTTGCGGGAGGTCTCCTGATTTCGGGATTTACGCCATCCGGTGCCCTGTCAGCATCCCCCGCGTGCACCCTACCAAGAAGCGCCTTGCTGGCATCCTGATCCCGGCTTTTTCGCCCCGTCGCGATGGCGACCTCGGGATCGGCGACACGCTCGCGCTGCGAGAATGGATCGACTGGGCGGCAGACCACCAGGTGGGCTTCATCCAACTGCTCCCCATCAATGAGAATGGCATCGAGGAAAGTCCTTACAGCGGGATTTCCTCAGTCGCTCTGGATCCGATTTATCTGGCCTGTGAGCCGTCGGAAATCCCCGGCTTGGAAAAGGCGGACATCGTGAACGCACGTGAACGCTTGGGGCACGTCCTAGAAGCTCCGTTGGTGGACTATCCGGCGGTGCGGGCGGCGAAGCGAAATTTGTTGGAACTCGCATGGTCGAGATTCGACAAGGCCGGGAAGAGTCTGGTTAGAGAGTTCAAGCATTTCCGAAAAGCTGAGGAGGAATGGCTTGAGGACTACTGCCTGTTCCGCTATCTGATGGAAATTTACGGCGAGGCGAAGAGCTGGAACGAGTGGCCGGAAGCGTGCAGTAATCCGGAGCGAGCGCGTGAGTTTCTCGAAAAACGGCGTGCTGTCGATGCGCCTGCGGTGGACTACCGGCTTGGTTTTTTCGCGTTTACACAATGGCTTTGTTTCCGCCAGTGGCTCGGGGTGCGCGCCCATGCGGACGCCCGCGGAGTGAAGCTGATGGGGGATGTGCCCATCGGCATTAGTTGGCACTCGTGCGACGTGTTTTTCTCCCGCAATGAATTCCATCTCGACTGGTGCGGAGGCTCGCCACCGGAAGGAATGGGACAGGCGGATTCGTTTTTCCAGCAATGGGGCCAGAACTGGGGAATTCCGCTCTACCGGTGGGACCACATGCAGGCGGGTGGATTTATCTGGTGGAAAAAGCGAATTTCGCGACTGACGCGGATCTTCCAGATTTTCCGGCTCGACCACATCCTTGGGTTCTATCGGATTTACTCGTTCCCGTGGCGGCCGGATCGGAACCGGGAGTTCCTCGGTCTCAGCCACGAGCAGGCGGCGGAGATGAATGGCGGGAGACTGCCACGGTGGTTCCTGCGACCGGACGACACGGTGGAAAACAAGGCTGCCAACCGCGACGATGGCGACGTGCGGCTGCGCGCCATCTTGGAAGCGGCGAATGGCGCGGAAGTCATCGCGGAAGATCTCGGCTGGGTGCCGGAATACGTGCGCCCTCATCTCGCGGACTTGGGCATCACCGGCTTCCGGATTCCCCACTGGGACTGCAACGACCACGGCCATCCGACACCAGGAAATGGGTTTCCTGAAAACTCCTTCGCCACTTACTCCACCCACGACCACCAGCCGGTCAATGGCATCTGGAACTGCTGCCTGCACGCGATCAAGAAGCATCACGAGTTTCCCACCGAGCAAAGCGGCTGGTCGGTCGGCGGGGCCCACAACACCCTGCGGATTCTATCCGAATTTGCCGGGATTCCGATTCCGAACCAATCGCCGTGGCCCACTTACACTGAGGGGATCAAACTGCGACTCATCAAATCGCTCCTCTCATCAAACTCGCGCTACGCCGTGCTGATGATCACCGAGCTATTCAATCTCGACAAACAATTCAATCACCCCGGCACCTCGGATGGGGAGAACTGGCGCTACCGCCTGCCTTGGACGCTAGCCGACATCCGGTCGAGTCCCCAATTGAGTGGAGATGGAAACAAACTCGCCGCCATTATCAGCATCACTCGGCGTGGCTGAGTGGGTCGGTTTTCCTTCATGCCGAAGCGGCAGAAATCCTTTTGGGCTGGCGGCGGAGGCGGTGGGAAAAACGGAGATGGATCCATTGCAAGAGCAAGCTGCCATGATCCTATAAAATCCCAGACAATATGTAGAGTATTTTCTTGCTAGCCCATTTTGTGAGTGTAGCAAGAGGCGTGAGCAGCAAGCGGTGGCTATGTCCTTGGAAAGATTCGTTGGTGAAGCCGACGATTTACCACTGCATTTCCCGCGTGGTGGACCGGCGCTTTGTGTTCGAGGATGCGAAGCGTGAGCATTTCCGCATGTTCATGAGAATGCAGGAGAATTTCTCGGGCTGCCGGGTGTTGTCTTACTGCATCATGTCCAATCATTTCCACATTCTGCTGGAAGTGCCGCCGATGCCAGCGGGCGGACTCTCTGATGACGAGCTTTTAAAACGGATCTCCGCCACGAACAGCGAGGCGTTTGTCACGGTGGTGGCGAAGGAGCTTGCGGAGGCGAGAAGTCAGGAACGGGACGAGTGGGTGGCGGAAATCCACGCTCGTTTCACCTACCGGATGCACAATCTCTCAGAATTCATGAAGACCTTGCTGCAACGGTTCACCCGGTGGTTCAACCGGACGCATCAACGCAGCGGCACGCTGTGGGAGGAGCGCTACAAGAGCGTGATCGTGGAAAGTGGCACTGCGGCGCGGACGATGGCGGCTTACATCGACCTGAATCCGGTGCGGGCTGGGATGGTGGAGGATCCGGCGGGCTATCGCTGGAGCAGCTACGGGGAGGCGATAGGCGGTGGGGCCAAAGGAAACGGGAAAAAAGCGCGAGAAGGCTTGGTGAGAGCTTATTTTTGTGATCAGGGCGTGGGTTTTGAAGCGGGACGGTGGGGTGAGGTTTCGCGATTGTATCGGCGTTTGATGGGATTGGCGCTCGTCAGGAAACCGGAGCGGGTGGAGTTTTCCCAAGGCGAAAAAGGAATCGGCCAACCCACTAAGAACTCGGCGGAACTACTGGGAAATACGGATAACGAATCTGGATTGAAGGACCTAGGAATGGCGCAAATGCTGCGCTGCCGAATCCGATATTTCACGGATGGAGCGGTGATCGGCAGCAAGGAATTCGTGAATGAGGTCTTTGTAAGTGCGCGGGGTCGATTCGGCCCAAATCGCAAGAGTGGAGCCAGGAGGCTGAGAGGGCACGGAGCGGCGGCGAGCGGGACACTGTGGAGTTTGAGAGATCTGCGGAAGGGAATTGCCTGAGCGCCTCAAATGGCAACGACGGTTTCCTCATCCCCTTGATGCTCTTGAGCTGACTCTGTGGCAGATCCGCTCCGAGGTTCCTCTGATCATGCCGCCGATCATCCCGGATTCATGCCCTCTTTTTAAGCCTGCCGGTTATCAATTGTGCCTTGCCTAGCCCGCGATCCAAGGTCATCGATTTCCGCCGTGACTCATCACCGCACCGACGATCTTCGCATTACCGGCCTCAATCCGCTGATTTCGCCGGCGGTTCTGGCCTACTATCTTCCCATTTCCGAGCAGGCTTCCGAACTCGTAGCCAGTGCTCGTGCGCAGGCGGAGGCCATTTTGCGCGGCGATGACGACCGCTTGCTGGCCATCGTGGGGCCCTGTTCGATTCATGATCCTGAAGCCGCTCTTGAGTATGGGCGGATGCTGAAAGAAGAGGCGAAAAGAGTTGAAAAGGACGTCTTCGTGATCATGCGTGTCTATTTTGAGAAACCACGGACGACGGTGGGCTGGAAAGGGCTGATCAATGATCCGAATCTCGACGACTCCTTCGATATCAACCGCGGACTGCGTGTCGCCCGTGGGCTTTTGCTTGATCTGGCGAATCTGGGCGTGCCAGCCGGGACGGAGTTCCTCGACACGATTTCTCCGCAATACATCGCGGATCTCATCGCTTGGGGGGCGATCGGTGCCCGCACGACGGAGTCTCAAATTCACCGCGAGCTGGCGTCTGGACTCTCGATGCCGGTAGGTTTCAAAAATGGCACCGGCGGCTCGATCCAGATCGCTCTGGACGCCATCCAGTCGTCATCGCGCCCGCATCATTTCCTCTCGGTGACGAAGCAGGGCGTCTCGGCGATCGTCTCCACGGGCGGAAACGATTCCTGCCACCTCATCCTGCGCGGCGGAAAATCCGGTCCGAATTACGAAAAGCCCGAGATCGACGCCGCAGCTGTGATGCTGAGGGAACAAAATTTAACCGAGTCCTTGATGGTGGACTGTTCCCACGGGAACTCGATGAAGGACTATCGGAATCAGCCCTTGGTCGCACGCGCGATCTCCCATCAAATCGCAGCGGGTTCGAAGGTCATCACGGCGGTGATGATCGAGTCCAATCTTGTCGAGGGTAATCAAAAACTTGCCAAGAACCTGAGCGAACTCACGCGTGGTCAGTCGGTGACCGACGCCTGCATCGGCTGGCAGGATACGGTTGAGACGCTGGACGTGCTTGCCGCCGCCGTGCGCAAGCGGCGTGAGGCCTGAGTCGGGCGAGAGAGTCCGCGTCTGGCCGTAAAAGCAAAAAGCCACCGTCCCATGAGTTGGGACGATGGCATTGAGTCAGTGGATGTTTCAGTGTTTCTTGCCGCCGGAAATGAGTGGGTAAACGACACCTGCAAGCGCCGCACCGATGATGGGAGCGAGCCAGAACAGCCAAAGCTGCTGGATGGCCCAGCCACCGACAAAGAGCGCGGGACCGGTGCTGCGGGCAGGATTCACCGAGAGATTCGTGACGGGGATGCCGATGAGATGGATGAGCGTGAGTCCGAGGCCGATGGCGAGAGGGGCGAAGCCTTGAGGAGCGCGCTTGTCGGTCGAGCCGAGGATGATCAGGAGGAAGAAAAACGTGAGCACGATTTCCGCAACGAGTGCGGCGACCATCGAGTATTTTCCGGGAGAATAATCGCCAAATCCGTTGGAGGCGAAAACGCCGATGGTGGTGAATCCTGCCTTGTTAGTGGCGATCAGATAGAGAATGCCGGCACCTGCGATGCCACCGAGAACTTGGGCGATGATGTAGGGAATCGCCTCGGACGCGGGATGGCGCCCGCCGACGACGAGGCCGACGGTGACTGCGGGATTGAGGTGGCAGCCGGAGATGTGGCCGATGGCGTAGGCCATGGTCATCACGGTGAGGCCGAAGGCCAGGGAGACGCCGACGAAGCCAATGCCGAGGTTGACCGGGGTCGGGTCCGTGGTGAGGAAATGAGCGGCAAGCACCGCGCTGCCGCAGCCGCCGAAGACGAGCCAGAGGGTGCCTAAGAACTCGGCGATCAGTTTGTTTGTCAGGGGAATCATGGTTGGTGTGTGTTTGGAATGATGGGATGGGATGCAAACGGCTTTCCCGCACGCATCGACCGTCTAATGGATGGAATGGATTTCGTCGAGGTCTTTGTCGCCCGGCCCGGTCAAGGACTCACATTTGGCAAGAACTTCACAACGGTTCCATCCGGACTCCCGCAAGGAGGCGATGGATCGGGAATCATGTCTTTTTGCAAGGCGGTGTCCGTGCTCGTCGAGCATCAGCGGGTGATGAAGATAAGCAGGCTCTGGAAGGCCGAGCAGCGCTTGCAGCTGGCGGTGGACATGAGTGGATGGCAGCAAGTCTTCACCGCGGGTGACGTGGGTGATTTGTTGAAAGGCATCGTCCACTACCACCGCCAGGTGGTAGGCGGTGCCGATGTCTTTGCGGGCGAGAACCACATCCCCGAGCCGTGTCGGAGATACTGGAACTTCGCCGAACCGCAGATCCTGAAAGCGGAGCGGGCCGGTGACCGCCGCCGCCCTAACTGAGTCTAACCGCCAAGCAAAAGATATCCCGGCGCAAATTTTTTCCATGGCAAGATCTGTGGGAAGCGCGCGGCAGGTTCCGGGATAGGCAGGGCCATCCGGTCCTTGCGGTGCGGCTCCCATGCGTGCCCATTCTTGCTGAATTTCCCTGCGGGTGCAGAAACACGGATAGACGAGGCCAAAAGTGCGAAGAGCTTCTAAGGCCGCCCCGTAGGCTGAGATCCGCGTCGTCTGCCGCAGGGGTTCGCCATCCCAATCGAGCCCCAGCCAGCGCAGGTCTTCCTCGATGCCCGCGTAAAATTCCTCGCGCACCCGGGGGCCGTCGATGTCTTCGTGCCGCAGCAGGAAAACGCCGCCCTCCCGGCGGGCGAGCGAGTGCGCCACCCGTGCCGCCAGAGCGTGGCCGAGATGGAGTCGCCCAGTCGGGCTGGGGGCAAATCGCGTGATGGTCATCGGTCAGGGTTCTGACAGACGGCACTTTATTTGAAAAGCACATCCACCCCCATTGCGGACTTACGCATGAACTTGGGGATCGATCCCGGTGCCCGCGTCCGGAAGATCCGGTAAGCGAGGCCTAGCAGCCCGAGGGTGAAAACATGGTCCAGCATCCGGTAGCCGCGTTTTTTCCGGATCACCAGCCCGGCCGCCCAGGCGATGGCCCGGCGGTTGAGCTTGAACGGTTCGAAAGTCACCTTCACCCGATAGCGTTGGCGGGATTCCTTGGGCCAGCGTTGTTTATAGCGGCGCTTCGCGAGCCGGATTTCCTCCGCCATCCCAGCGTCAAAGGGCAGGAAATAATATCTCCTCGCTAACAGGATGATCGAAAACGCATCTCGCATGTGCTCGATGTCATCCACCGGAAGTCCCGCCTCGCTTGCTAGATCGATCATCCGGGGAAACAACTCCGCCGCCGCCTCTCCGCCACGCAAGGCGCGCTCCGGGTCCGCCAGGAAGTGGTTGATCACCTTGCGGACGCCATGATTGATGAAAATCGAGTCCCAATACACGTGCAGGATCGGTGGCACCCGCACCCGTCGGAAGAACAGTTTCTGGCGGGCGAATTCCTCGATGTAAAACAACTCGTGGATGACCGTGTCCGCGTGGCGCAGAAGCTCTAACATCGCTGGCACCTGCACGACACCGGGGAAATCGCGGATCACCGCCTCCACCGACTTTCCGTCCTTGAACACTCCGATCGCCGCCGCCGTGTTCAGCCGGATCCACACGTCGCGGTCTGCGGGTTCCAGAAACGCGAGCCGCCGGAACCGGTGCCAGCCGCCCGTCTGGCACCACACCGACATGCCGACCATGTTTTCCGCAGTCGCGAGTTCGCGGGCGAATCTCTCGCAGTCACGGCCGATGAAGGATGGATATTCACCGGCTCCTTCGTATTCCCGCCGCGCTTGGAGTTCGATGATTTTCCGTTGTTTCACCCGGAAGAAGGCCCGGTTCAAGGGCAGGTAGCGGAAGAAATCACTCTCCCCGTGTTTCATCGAGACGATGAACTGGGGCGAGTCTAGTCCTTCCAGCGCTTCTGCTAGGGTGTCCCGATGCCAGATCAAGTCGCCGATGCGATGTGCGCCGACCGTCCAGGTGCGGAGGATCAAATTTCGCCCGCGTTTTTCGAATTCCGGCAGCAGTTTCCGCAGCAAGCGGTTCGTCCCGGCGGCGCTGGTGAGGTGCAGCTGCGTGCGGATGGGATCGCTCACGTCCGTGCCATCGCTCTCGCCGATGCGCAGGATGAGTCCGTCTAACTGTGGGAAATCATCGAGCACACCGGAGACGAGGCTCTGGTAGTATTCACCCAGCACCTCCGGGTCCTCACCGAGACCCGCCATCACGGCCGGGGTCATCGGTAGCACGTCCGTGGTGAGGTAGATTTTCAGTTGGAACTCCTCGCGCAGCATGTCGAAGAGCCGGGTGAAATTCTCCCTGAAGATTGAGATCCGCGCGGCCACCTCCGGTTCGTGCAGCGGGTGGGGGGCAAGGTGTGCGAGATCGTCTAACGTCACGGCGTTGTAACCTTGCGCGGTGATCTGCCGGGCGAATTCCCGTAGATCGGTTTTGATCCGAGTCCAGCGCTCCGTGTCCGCTTTTGCTAGATCGACAAATGGGATCTTCGACCAGTTGATCCGCTGCTTGGCATAGCCCCTGAAAAACGGGCCAATCGCATCGATCAGAAAAATCTCCATGAGGTTTAAAGGGAAATCTGCGCAGATGCGACATCGCTGCCAGATTCGGAATCTGACGAAATCGTCACATGCGGCTACGGTGGCAGGCTGAAACAGCGACGGGCATTGTCGCGGGTGAGTCCTGCGAGACACTCGGGCGCCATCCCCAGCGCGGCGGCGAGGGCGAGGCCGATGGCGGGTAGATTGGCCGGGTGGTTGTGATTTTCCGGCAGGGGATGGGTGATAATTTCACCGGGTGGCAGCATATCCGGCGCGTCGGATTCCAGCAGAATCCGGTCCGGCGGTAGATGGCGGAAGACCTCGAGCACGGCGTGCTTCCGAGGATGCAGGAAATGGCCGGAAAAGGAAAAGTAAGCGCCGAGCGGAATCAACCGACGAGCTGTCTCGATCGACCCACCGAAGGAATGCATGAGAAACCGGGCGGGTGGTGGGGCTTCGGAAAAAGCCTCGAACAAGGATCCCCAAGCCTTGAGGCAATGGATGGTTAGAGGTCGCTGCAACTCGCGGGCGAGGCGGAGTTGGTCGATGAATACCGGGCGCTGCACCTCGACAGGCGGATGGGGAACCCACTGATCGAGTCCACACTCGCCGATGGAGGCTTGAGGGTGCTTTTCCAACAGGGACTTCAGCCGTTCCTGCCAGCCGCCCGCGGCGGTATGCGCCTGCCAGGGATGGATGCCGAAGGCGGGAGAGATGAATTCCGCGTCGTGAGTTGTTAGGTTTTCCACCCTTGGCCAGTCGGCTTCGCGGGTGGCGTTGACGATGCAGTGGTTGACGCTGGCGGATTTCATCGCGGCGACCACTGGACCTGGATTTCCCAAGCGTGTATCCTGGAGATGGTTGTGGGCGTCGGTCCAGTGAAGCATGAGGGTGGATTTACCGGACGCCGCGCGGGGCGACTTTTTTCGGTGAATCGAAGGCGACATCGGTGATGGAAATCCGACGGCCGTCGTTCTTGGGGTCGCAGGTGGCGACTTGCATTTTGCGCAGTGTCCAGACGTTGTCGGCAACGTTCATCACGTCCTCCACCTCGAACTCCTTGACCAGGCCGCCGCTTTTGTCGTGGCCGCGGATGCGCATGAACGCCCCGAATTTTTTGTGAACCCACACGTAAACCACCTCATAGCGCCCTGCGGAGCCTTTGGGTTTGTCCACCCGGATTTTATAACAAGGCTCATCACGGACGTTTTCCTCGCCTTCAAGCTTCGGGTGGGGCCAGTAGAAAAAGCGCAGGGCGAGGTCTTCGTAGGTCAGGTCCGTGCCGGCGATGGATTCGATGATTTTGGCCGGGGGAAAGGGTGACATCTTGCCGCCGACGTTTTCAAAAAGATCGAAGTTCTCATCGCCGATGCGCATGTGGAACATCCGCAGCGGCTGGCCCTTCGCGGTGTAGTGGAATTGGATGTCCTTGCCCATGAGGAAGAGGGTGATGGGTGTGCTCGAGCCGCTTTTGCGGAGGCTGCCGCGGAGGCCGTCCTCGAGCTTGGTGAGCGTGGCGGACATGCGGGCGCCTTCGAGGATTTGCGTTGCGTCTGGAGTGGGATCCTGAGCGTGGACACTGGAAACCAAGGCGAGCGTGAGAGCAATCCGTTTGAAATTCATGGGCGGAGGATGGATCAATCGGCCGCTTGGACAAGCTCTGCGGCTGAATGCTTCAAAAAAGCGCTGTCAGATGGGTTTAATTTTTAAAAACCCATTTTTCGGGTTGATGATCCGGGGGCGGGGGAATTGGATGGCGGCAACGCAAGAGCCGTTGCCCAACCCCCTTTATGAGTCTCCGCAAGCAGCTTACCGACATCCTCCCGAGTCTTCTCCCAGGGAACCCCGCAGATTCGATCAAGGGGACCGAGCTGATCCGCCTGACGCGATTGCAACTCATTGGAAATTATTCGGATGCCTCGCTGCGTTATCATTTCTCGATCATGTCGTGCGATCCGGCATCGCCCATCGCCAAGGTGGAAAAAGGCCAGGGCTACTACCGCCGGAGTGCGCCGCTGCCAGCGCTTTCCGGTGCGCAGGAGCTGCTGGCGCTGACCCAGGGACGGCTCGACGATCTAACGCCGGCTGACCAGGACATGGTGGACGGCGCGATGTTGCGGATCCGCAAATTCCGCGCGGTGGTGACCCGTTATTTTGAAATCAACGGGCGCTTTCCTTTCGCCTTCCGGCAGGCGTTCGGCAAGGACTCGCCGATCAGCAATCTCTGGAAGTATCCCGAGCTGGTGCTCGTGGATTGGGAAACCGGCGGTACGGCGGATGAGGAAATGACGCTGGACGAGGCGATGCTTTCGTTCAAGCAACGTCTCGGGATCGCCCCGTTCCGGTTGCACGCGGCGCGCTTGAGAATCCAGCCTTCGTTGCAGACTTACCGGGAGGATTTTTTCCAAACGCTGGCGGTGTCGATGTGGTCGCAAGGCGGGGAATTGATCTACGCCGCACCGATCGAAGACGAGGCGCTTGCGGACAGCTTGCGCCGACTGAGCGCGACCTTCGGCGTAGGGGTCACTTCGTTCGGCCTTACCCCGGAAGCACTCGAAGACTTGCCGCGGCCAGCGAACATTCTCAACGCCCATCCGCGCGAGACGGAGGCAATCATGGCCAAGCTCGAAATCAACCGGATCGCCGCTCCGAAATCGCGACCGCATCTTGACTGGACGGCGCTCAGCTCGATGCGCAATGAGTCCGAGGAAGCCGAAAAGCTCGTTTTGTGGCTGACGCGCTGCATCGACGAGCGCCGCGCGGAAGGCTTCAAGGACGAGTGATCCGGGGCCGCATGGGTCGGACGTTTCAGTGATTGACGGTCGCGTGCGGCCCCGCAGATGCCGACTCTGCGGAATGGGCTTGGAAAACTGAGAGGCGTTTTTGGAAGTCGTCGGTCGGGGCCGGCTGCTTGCTGTGTGTTGTTCCGTCCGACGCAATCGACCGTCGATCGAAAGCAACCCGCCGTTAGCGGGATCTTGAAAAAGTCCGCAGGGTCTGCGGCGTCATGCATCACCACACCGCATTCATTCTACTCGCCAGCGCCTGTGCCGCACTGGCTTCCCCTCCTGAAGCCGATCGCAAAGCCATCCTCGCGATGGCTGGAAACTATCAGGTAACCTTCGATTTCGTCGAGACCTTCGCCGTTGCGCCGGACTATCAGCCCTTGAGCAAGCCTTACCATGAGGAGGCCCTGGAAGTCGTCGTTGTCGCAGAAGACACTCCGGAACGAATCACCCTGCAACATCTTCTGGTGGTCGGTAACCCGGAAAAAAGCAGCGTGATCAAACACTGGGCGCAGGTCTGGACCTGGCAGGACACACGCATCCTCGACTACGCCGGCAGCGACGGCGATGATCTCTGGAGTCGCAGGACGCTCAACGACGGGGAGGCCAGCGGACAATGGTCCCAGCTTGTGACCAGCGTGGACGACACTCCGCGATACGAGGGTATCGGCAAATGGACTCATGATGCCGGGGAATCATCCTGGAACAGCCAGCCCACCCGGCGCCCACTGCCGCGGCGCGAGTATGAGAAACGCGACGACTATGACTATTTGTTAGCCACTAACCGCCACACCATCACGGCGCAGGGTTGGGTCCACACGCAGGAAAACCGCAAGGTGGTGGATCGCGACGGACGGAAGCTCGTGCTTTCGTTTGAAACCGGCCTTAACCAATACACGCGCACCGATGATGCCTTGGCCTCCAAGGCCAGGGACTGGTGGAAGGAGAATGCGATGGTCTGGGGTTCGATCCGGAATTTCTGGATCGATGCGGGCCAACAACAAGGACCGGAATTCCACTACCTCACCACCCATCAGGGCGTGGGCCTGAGCAAGAAGTTCGACGAATTGGAAAAGTCCAAACCGGCCCCTGAAATCGTCGTAGAAGCCCTCACTCCCTATCTATCCGTATCACGTTAGTCTTTGATCGATCCACCCATCATGAAACCAATTCTCTGCCTCCTCGCCCTCTCGTCACCCCTCTTCGCGGCCTTCGCGATCAGCCTTCCCGGAAATACGGAAACCGCCGGCTGGGACAACCTGAGAAGCTCCAATCCTTACTGGGCGGCCAATGGCTATCCGACCAGTTTTCCTTTTGCGGCCGCCGCTTGGCCTGCCGCAATCGCCGCGAATGTCGTCGGCTCCCAGGGCAGCGCGGGCTTCCTGAAAAATTCCGGGAACGGCTACTTCGCCAGCGCGTCGCTCTATGACGCGGGCAGTCCCGGAATTTTCTCCATCTCGGATACTTCGCCACTCGTCTCGCTCGCGAGCATCGTCCTGCAAATCGACGCTGGAACCAGCATCGGAGTCGTCCCCGTGCTCAACTACAACGGCGGTTCCCAAGCACTTGCCGCGAACTATTTCGCGCAGAACGACGGTGAATACCTAACCTTCAACTTCCAGACCGGACAGTCGTTTCCCACGCAGAATGGCGCATGGCAGTGGGATCTCACCGGTCTTGGCGTCACCTCCTATTCCGTCACTTGGGGAAGTGTGCCAAACAACCACCTCACCCAATACGAACTCAATCTAACGACCAGTGATTCTTTCGTCCAAGCCATTCCCGAGCCGACTTCCACAGTCATGCTCTCGCTTGCCTCACTCGCCTTTTTCCGCCGCCGCCGATGAAAATTTTTTGTCTGACAGTGTTTGCGTTGTTCTCTGTGGCCCATGTCGGGGCCACAGGGAGTCCGGTGGTGATCGCCTCGCCTTCGCAGGATCGCTGGGTGTATCCGTCCAACAGCACGCCCGGAACTCGTGCCCAAGCATCGACCTTTAGTGCGCTTCCCGGTTCTTCCGGTCTTGACGAGCGCTGGGGATTTTTTCTCTTCGCGTTCGACACCGCCGCCGCTGTCCCACCCGGCTTACCGCCGGAAATTTACCGGATTCAGTCGGTAAAAGTCACGGCCACCATCAGCCAGAATCTTCTGTTCGCCTACGATCCGACCTACGACTCATGGCAAACCTACGCAACTCCCGAAGTCCCCGCTGCTCTAGCAGACCCGGATTTGGGTCGCCCGCTGGAGCTTCATGGGGCTGGATTTCGCGGCATTTTCACACCGGCCACGTTTCTGGAAACCTCGCCCTACGGCTCGTCCATTCCGGGGACGCGCAACGCATTTCCCCGTGGCTTCGACGCTTCTGGGGCCTCACGCGATGTGAGCAGCAACGTCACCGGACAATTTGAATCCATCCCGTGGGCGGTCGGAAAAACGGACGTTGTCAGCCCCGGCGATTCGGTGCCCATCGATACGGTTTTCAACTTCTCGTTAGATACCAGTTCGCCCGGCGTGACCCCCTACCTGCGTGACGGTCTCGCAGCGGGACGCGTGTGGTTTTCCCTCACCTCCTTGCATCCCGCCACCCAGCAGAGCGGCGAATTCGTATCTTACTACACCCGGGACGATCCCTATCATCAACTCTTCGGCGGACTCGCTCCCTCCCTGAGCATGGAGACGGAAATCGATCTCCCCGTCACCGTCACCCGCTCGGCAGACACCGTCACCTTGGCATGGCCGCAATATGCCGGCATTACGCACACCCTCCAAGCGTCCGGCGGCCTCACCGGAGACTCGTGGCTTCCGATTCACAGCCACGCCGCCACCGTAAATGGCACTGGCGGCTTTTCTGAAATCACGACCGCGCCCGTCCGCTTCTACCGTCTCGCTCTCACCAAAACTCCATGAAACAGCGTTATCCAGGTTTCACTCTTATCGAAGTTCTAGTCACGGTCACCCTCGTCGCCGCTCTCGGTGGACTCGGGCTAACAGGCATCCAGATGGCCAAGGAAAAAGCAAGAAGCGTCGTTGAGATCAACGCCGCCCGCGGTCTGATCACCGCCTATCTTTCTCATGCCACGGACAATAACGGCAAAGTCCTCGCAGGCTATCAGACCGACAGTAACACCACCAACATCGAGGGCGAGCCGCTGCACCATCCGCTGAATGCCCGCTACCCATGGCGGCTGACGCCAAACGTCCCGAAAATCGAGGGCGTCATGCTCTACAATGGCAACGAGAAGGCGTTGAAATCCGACAACCGCGACTACCTCGTCAGCGTGCAGCCGAATCTGGGACTCAACGCCACGCTCGTGGGCGGTCACTTCGGCAGTGGCAGTCCGCTCGCTCCCACACCACGCCTCGTCGAGGCCTACGGGAAATTCTATTTGAGTCACCTCGCCGAGTCTGAAGATCCCAGCAAGCTGATCGTTTTTGCCTCCGCCCGCTCGGGTGAGGACCAGCCGGGGTATTTCGAGGTGCGCCCACCCAAGCTGACAAGCTCGGTGTGGCAATCGGGTAGATTCAAGACAGACAGTCCGGCATCGGCCCACGGCTTCGTTGATTTTCGCTGGAGAGGAAAAGCGGTGGCGGTGATGCTCGGCGGGAACGTGGAGATGCTGGATGAAACGCAGCTCCGCGACATGCGCCGTTGGTCCCACCAAGCCGCGCGGGCGAATGAAGCGGACTTCACGATCCGCCGGGCGGAGTAGGCCACTCCATTTGCTGTCCCAACCGCGCAGAACGACCGGATCGGTGGGGAAATCTTCTGTCATCCCGGTGGTGATTTGCTCGCTCAAGCGGGCTTTCGCAAAATTCCCCTTGCGAGCTGCGACGGGTTGTCTATCCTCCCCCTAATGAGAACGATTCGCAATAATTGGTTGCTGCAAGTTTTAGTAGGTTCCGTCGCTTCCGTTTCACTTTTAGGGG
>JBOFET010000367.1:0-1346 GCA_051648225.1 Luteolibacter sp. | reverse complement strand
AGAGATTGCTGGAGAGGTAATTTCCATTGTCATACATGTCACTTCCACCGTCCGAGATGCTATTTCCGGTGATGCCGTCGGTGAAACTGTATTTTCCGGGGATGAGCGCGGTGATGGTTTCGGCGGACTCGTCGAGAAGCGGGAGAACCTCCTCCAGCGGAGTGCTGGTGGCGGGCGATCCGAATTCGAGCGACCATGACAGGTCTGAGCCGCCGGGGTTGCCGATGGTGATGGACTTGGTGGCTGTCTGGCCGCTCACGGCGGTCATTTGAAGCGACGCGGGGGCGATGGCGACCGGTGGGAAGATGGAATTTCCAGTGACGGGTAGGCTGATCAACGGCGTGTCGGGATCGTTGCTGGTGATTTGGATGCTCCCGGCAAGCTGGAGGCTGGACGTCGGGCGGAATTCGGTGACGAGAGCCAGCGACTCATGCGGGCCGATGACGGCGGGCAGGCCGGTGATGACGGTGAGGTCGGGATTGGGGAGGGAGACCGACTGGATAAGAAGCGGGGCGGTGCCTTCGTTAGAAATGGAGAGGGAGGACTGTTTGGCGTAGCCGACATGGGTTTGGGGAAATTGAACCACTGGTGAGGGGACGGCGATGTCGGGCGTGCCGGTGACGGTCATGCGGACAGGGACGACGAGCGGATTTGCTAGCGAGACGGACTCGACGAGGAGATTCGCAGTGTAGGTGCCGGCGAAGAGTTCCCGGGCGTCGAAGTTGGCTTGGTTGGCGGTGGTGGCATTTGCGGCAAGGGTTCCGCTTTTGGGGGACTGGGAGAGCCATTCCACATGGTTGCCAAGCCAGCCGACCATGCGGCCAAAGAACAGCTGGTTGTCCCCGGTGAAAGACGAGATGGCACCGGCGAGCACTGCTAAGCGGCCTTGATTCACTTGTGAAATCGCGGCGGTGACATTGCCGCCAGTCTCTCTGAGAAGCGGCACCGCCGGACCGCTAGGGGTGATGCGGCTGGATGAATAGGAAGGACTCACCGAAGTGATTCCCTTGGTGAGGTAATGGGTTCCTACCGGCGTCCATGCCCCAGTGTGGTACTGGTATGACAGGCTGATGCCAAATGGCGTGAACAGCTTGTTTTGATTCGAATAGGACGAACCGCTCGAATGCACGAGAAGTGCTCCCCCGCCCGCCAGCCATGAGGAGATCGCTGTAACCTGGGTGGAGTTTACGTAATCGATATTGGAGTCGAAAACAGCTACGTCGAAGAGTTCGAGGGAGGCTTGGGTGAGGGAGTAATAATCAAGGAACTGGGTGGTCGCACCGAGTGAGGTGAGGCAGGCTTGGACGCTGGTGACATTGCTGGCTGACGAGGAAACGAGCGCGACT
>JBOFET010000366.1:0-4550 GCA_051648225.1 Luteolibacter sp. | reverse complement strand
GTAGGTGAAAGAAACTTCGCGGAACTCGATGTGGGCATCCACGATTTTGATCGGGTAGCCGCCATTTGCCGCGGGCACGAAGGGTTCGGCGTTGAGGAGTTCCTGGATGCGTTCGAAGGCGACGATGCCCGTGCGGTAGGTTCGCTGCATTTCCGTCAGGAATCGGAATGGCTGGTAAACGAGCGCGACGAAACCGGTGAACATGACGAGTGTGCCGATGGTCATGCCTCCTTCGAGAACTTGAAGGCCGCCGATCCACCACGCTACCGCGAGGGCTGCGCCGCTGGTGAGCCAGACCGTGGCCTGGATGAGGCCGTCGAGCCGGCTCATGCGCAGTTCGTCTTTTTCAAGGCGTTCGGCGGTTGCCTCGAATTGGAGGCAGGTCTGTTTTTCGGCGGAGAGGGATTGGATGGACTCGATTTCGTCGAGGCTTTCCTTGACGGCGACTGTTAGGTCCGACTTCGACTGCCGGCGGAGGCGAGTGGCGCGGTGGAGGCGGCTTTGCAAAATGTGGGTGCCGATTGACTGGGGTATCAACGCGGCGAGGGCGACGAACGCGAGAAAAGCGTCGATGAAGAAGAGCATCACGACGGGGTAAGCCACTTGGAGGACGTTCGTCGGCGCATGTACGAACACGCGTGTGATGAAGGAGCGCACGGCACCGGTGTCATGGATGATCCGGTTTAACAAATCGCCGCCGCCGAAGCGTTGGTGCTGGTCGCGTGACAGGTTCGTGACGTGCCCGAAGAGTCTCTTCTTCAGGCCGGATACGATCCCTCGGCTGAGGCGTGCCTCGGTGGCCACGCGGGCGTAGCGGGTCGATGCGTAAACGGCGGCAATTGCGAGAAGCGCGGAGGCGATGGTCGCGAGCGCTTGCGAAGCGCCTTCAAACGAGAGCGGCATGCCGTAAATCCTCGGTTTCTCGCCGGCGAGGGCGTCGAGGATCACGGCGGTTAGAACGGGAATCTGCAGGGGAGCGAGAATCGAGAGCACACGCCACGAGATAGCTGCCGCGAGCGTCCCCTTGTGGGGAAGGACGCACTTCCAGGCAATGCCGAGTGGAGAGGAGTGTCTCACGTCAAGCGGCGGCGTGGGATGAGATGGTTCCAGCGACGACGACATCCGTTAGGCTGGGTTCGCCATTATCATGGAAGATAGAGGCAAGGGTAGCGGGCGAGGCTTCGCGGAATTCGCGCATGAAAAGCGGCGAATTCGTGATGATGCCGGACACTGCGGTGAGTTGATGCCCATGTTTCTCGATTTCGGAAACACCTTGGAGCGCGGAGAGAGAACAAGGTGCCGTGAGCAGGACGCCGTGGACGTGTTTGCGGATCTGCGGGTCTGCCAGGATCATGCGCGTCTCGCGCTGGAGGACACCATCGGCGATTTCCACGATGACGAAGTCCGGGCACGCGCGGTTGGCGTCGTGCATCATGGTTAAAAAGAGATCGCGCAACGTTTCGGCGGAGGCCTTGTACGTTGATGGAAAGCCGTAGTCCGAGAAGTCACGCGTGTCTTCAACACTGGTGGCTTCGAGCTCGCTCAGGTCACGGTTGCACACGCTTCCGGTGAGCTTGCAGGCGGCCACGCGATGGCCTCGGTTCTTGATGGCGGCGGCGAGAGCGGCGACGGTGGTGGTTTTGCCGCTGTTCATGCCGCTGCCGACGGCGAGGATGATTCTGGCGGGAAGAACCGGATCCGTCGCGGGCCGGAAGAGGCGCTCGATGAGGTTGATACGCTGTCCTGCGGCGTCGCCGACGAACCCGACGAGGCGGAGGCGCGTCGGGCTGCGCGAGTCGCTATGCTTCGAGCGCACCGTGCCGATCATGGCTGCGTTCGTAAGGATGTGGAGCTGGTCGGTGCCGTCCACTTCGCCTTCGAAGGAATCGGTGGCGTAGCGGTTGCCGAAGACGCCTACCATTCGGTTGCCGGGATAGAGACGCACGGCACCGCGGTCGGAAGTCACGATGCGGCTATGGTTGCCGATGGCTTCGAGCTCGACGAGAGCCAGATCACCGGGAGTGGGCGGGGCACCGGAAGGGGGTAGGACGATGAGACCCTTGCGATCAAGGGCGCGGCAGGCCCACCCCCAGCGGAGGTGAGGATCATCGAGGGCATTGCGGTCCGGCTGGATTGGAAAATGGGAGAGGGTGCCGAGGTTCAAGGCGGCGGGTTCGGTGGGTTGGATGGTCGAGTTCATGAGGTGATGTTTCAGTGGGTGCTGGTTGGTCCTGCGCTCCGGAGACAAGCTGGTGGCTTTGAAGTCATTCCGCAAAAGGTCCGGCGTAACGCTTTGGTAGGGATTTGGAATGGTTAGTTTTCGACGCGGATTCGGAGCCGCTGAAAGCGGGCGATGTTCAGGCTGGAGGCGTTGGCCGTCCATTTTCCTGTTAGCGATCCTCTGGGGACGACATAAGAGCCGACATCGTTGCCCGCAGATCAACGGTAGATGGACCATGACTTTAAGAACCTCTGCTTCACCCCGCGAGTGAAGCCATACACCGATGCAATTCTTTGATGATCTGCCTTAATCTGTGTCTATCAGCGGTTCTATTTTCCTCTTAGGATCATTTGATGAAAACTATTGGTATCCTTTGGTGGGAAACGTGAGAAGCTCGCTTGGAAGAGGGAGAAGTGACTCCATTTTTCCAACACAAACTACCATACCTATGAAATTTACTCTACTGATGACGCTGTGCTTGGCTCCATTCGCCGTTTCGATGATCGCTTGCAAGCCGAAGGGACCCGCAGAGAAAGCAGGCGAAAAAGTGGATAGCGCTGTCGAAAACTTGAAAGACGCCGTCGATCCCAAAGGCCCTGTTGAAAAAGCTGGCGAGAAAGTTGACAAAATTTTGGACAAGTAAGCGGTTCATCATCTCCGGACTTGAGTTCCAATCGCGAAATATCGCTGCATCACCCACCTCACCCGAGATTCAGTGCCAAGCGTGCTGGGTGAGGCGGCCATCCGGAGGACAGGTGAATCCGCCTGCCGCCTTCCCGTCGGAAGGGCAGAAGCGGCAGCTCGTTTCCCACAAAGCGCCAAAGTTTGTCCGCAGTCTGATCGGCTAATGTTTAGCCATCGCTGATTCTAACTGATAAACATCATTGCTAGCGTCCCGTGTGGAAGTTGGTAGGCGCCCGATTTTTGCCGGGGCCGGGTGGGCATGACGCCGTAGTTACGAGAACTTGTCGGTTGTCGTGAAGCATGGGCTAACATCGGATCGGGATTGTGGCGGAATCTTCACAGGTGATCGGTTGCAGAACGGGATTCGCCTATCAATCTCGCGGCGATTTGTCGCAAGTGATGTCAGTTCGTTGTTGTGTGAGTGGGTTTGCCCGGCGTCCGCCCGGTATCCGTTCCGTAGCAAGTCATCTGCTGGTGCTTGCCATCGCTTCCCTGCTGTTGACGGAGCGCTCCTCCGGCCACGGGGCCTATCACGACGTGGTGGCGACGCTCTCGGCCGAGTTGCAGCGAAATCCGAACGATGCGGCGCTTCGTTACAAACTGGCTGAGGCGCATGCCGGGCACGAGGATTGGCGCGCTTGCAGCCAAGAGATCAAACTTGTCGAACGTCTTGCGCCCGGAATCTATCCGACCAATTTCCTGCGTGGTTTCGCACTCCACCTCGTCGGCCAGCAAGAAGAGGCCAAGAAGATGCTCGATCTCTTTCTCGTCGGAAGCCCCCGTCACGTGGAGGCGCTCGCCACCCGCGGCAGGGTGTTGGTGAAGTTGGGGCGACCCTCCGAGGCGGCGGCCGATCTTCAACAAGCGGTGGACCTTTCTCCCGTGCCGCAACCGGAGGTCATCGTGGAATTGGCCACCTGCTACGCTCAGATTGGAAGAAACGATGAGGCGGGCAAGACCATCGACGCAGGCGTGGAAGCTGCGGGTGAAGTCCCTTCGCTGTTGCTTTGCGCCTTGGAAATCGAAACGAAAGCCGGTGCTTGGGATGATGCGTTGCGTCGCATCGAGGCACTGCAAAAGACCGCCACACGCCCGGAGCCATGGATGGCCGAACGGGCCGCTCTTCTCACGAAGGCTAATCGCCCGGCTGAGGCGCGTGCCACGTGGATTGTCTTGCGCGATCACCTACTTTCTCTGCCAAACCTTGACCGCGGCTCGCCGCTGAATCTGGAACTTCTGAAGCAATCTTGCGAAGCTCTAGGCGAGGTTGTCTCCCAGCCAGTCATCGCGCCGCCCGCGCCTCGCAAACTCTGAAACCTTCAAAACTAACATTTATGAAATCACTACTCCCCGTCTTTGTATTTTCACTGCTTCCGGGCTTCGCCTCGGCTGCGGAATTCGGCACGCTCGTCGTCACTCAGCTCGCAAACAGCAATAACAACCTCACCAGTACCACTCCGGGTATCTCGATTGCTTACGGGCCGGGCAAGTCATCGGTGGGAGTTTTTCGCACCACTGCGAATCGCGGCGACTATGACATGGATTTCGGCTTCGCGAATGATGTGACGACCGGGATGCTGATTTCCAACACTGCGCAACTTGGTCGCGACGACACTGCGGTGGGTGGACCTGCGACGGGAACTTT
>JBOFET010000365.1:0-12735 GCA_051648225.1 Luteolibacter sp. | reverse complement strand
GGCAATCGCATCCGCCACCTGCCCGTGGTGGACGACGGTCGTCTGGTAGGCCTCATTTCCATGGGGGACCTCGTCAGCTGGGTGATGAACTCCCAGCGCCACACCATCCAGCAACTTCAAGGCTACATCTCTGGAGATTATCCGGGCTGATGGTCTGTGGCCTTGCGGAATTGCCCGGTTGAGCCGCCTCGCTGAGGTCTGTTGGGGAGTCTGGCGCTTGGCGCAGTGGTGTGAATCATTCCTAACGAATTCGTGTTACCGTTCATTTTCGTTAGAATTCAAATCGAATGTGGGGCAGTTACCCCGGATGGTTTGAAAACCGTGGTCTAGGCTGCGCTTCCATGCTGGATGCTCGGGAAATCAGGACATGGACCGTAATTCCAGGTTCCTACGCATACGCGTAATATGAAGTTTGGCAATCGATGGCAAAGTGCCAGTGGTTCGAGGAAAGCAGCCCCCCCGGTCGGCGCCTCAACCACCCACCCCCTACCCCCCCAATGAAAGGTATATTCCCCTGTCTTGCCGTTTGCGCTTCAGCCATGCTCATCACGTCCATTACACCCGGCACGCTGAAAGCCGCCGAAGTAGATCCCACGGGATCCATCACCACCGACCGCAACACCGTGCTTGCGAATTCCATCGTGAATGTGAAGTGGAACGCCAGGTATCCGGCTCCGATTGTAAAGCGTGACAAGACCACGCTGACCCCGGTCACGACCGTGCGGGCAGACGTCCGAGTCGTCGGTGCCGCCTTTGGCCCTACCAGTAAGCCCTATCCAGTTCGCGGTTGGGTCAAAACTTCGGCTAACAACACGACCTGGACCCAGATTTTCCTCGGAAACAACAAGACCGTCAATCCTCAGACGGTGGTGTGGTCGAAAGTCCTCGCCGCCGGAGAAAAGTTGGACTTCAAATTTCAAGGTTCATACGACAACACCTACGATCTCTCAAATCCTTCGACTATCGACAAGTGGCAGACCGCCATCGACACCACGTCGTCCTCGTTGATGCCTTGGAATCGCGCGGTATTGGTCGATGGAGAAACGAGTCCAAACTACAACCCCGCCTTCGACCAAGGCGATGTGCACTCCCACCTTGCGGCCTACTTCCACCCTGGGACCACCAAGGTCAAACTCGGACCACGTGACTATATCTATCTCACCGAGCTGTCACCTTACAATCAGGGACACTCATCCACCGACATGCAGGATCTTGTATTGCTGGTGACCTTTACCGAAATCACCGAAGACGATGATTGATCTCAAACACACCCCTTTCTTTATGACCATATCTGCTAGGCTCCTGTTCCCTTCACTCATGTTAGCCTTCGCTGGCACCTCGCTCTTCGCTGCCGATCCCGGGCTTGTCATCATCTCGGACTTGAACCAAAAACTTCTGGCGAAACAAAAATCATCGGTCGGTCGCGAGCAGGCCAAACCGGCCAGTGCCGCACCAACTCCCACTCCTGTGGAGCGTGAAAGCTTCAGCAGCCGCGTTTCATTCCTCACGGATGGAAATCTGAGCGTCATGATACCGAAAGGAGCCTTGATTCACGCGCCTGCTAACCATCGCATTTCGGTTGGAGATAAAATCCAGGGAAAGCTCGTCGAGTGGGATGATTTCCTGCTCGCAAATCGGTCTGCGATCCGCCTTGAACCCGTGGATTTGGATCACCTCCAGGGCAATGCCACACTCAACCCCAAAACGATGGAGTCGGTATTAAAGGCCAATTTGCCCACACTCACGGTCTATCAAAACCGTGTCGTTTTACTGCCTAAATCCATCCATCCTCTTACCGCCGCTTCCAAGCCATGAAACCATTCCTTTTCCTACTTCTCAGCAGTGTCGCTAGCCATTCACAAGTCACTAGCAGCTGGCAGACCCGAATGATTCAAAGTCAGATCCAAGGTGCGGTTGGGATTCCGGAGCTGGTTGCCGATCAAGGAGAGCGCCCCTCGCTGCCCATCGGCGCCAAGGGTTCGCGCTTCGAACTGTGGGGCATCCAGATCGTGGATGGGAGCATCGCCCGACAAGAACTCATCGATACCACGGAAGTCGGTCTTTACCTACCCGCCACCGAGATCAGCATCACGACCCAGGATCCCCATACGGGTTTTCACCGCTCGCGGGTGGACCAGCCATTTACGGTTTCCTTTAAAGTTTCGAATCTTCTTCCTCCGGGTCCGTTGATACCGACTGCTGCGACCAAGGTTCTCGTCGAGCACTACGTCGATCTCTATGAGCTCGACAACTTCGATGGCACTGCGATCACCAGCACAGCCCTCCTCACCAGCTTCGAACTCACCACAAACGGAGTTCACCCGCGTCAGTATGACGTCACCAATCTCACCGCTCCGGACCTGATCCGACGTTCTGGGAGAGAAAGGTTCATCGTCTATGCGTTGGCGGATGGACCCACACCTCGCCGGGAAATCGCCAAGGCGGAAGTGATCATGTGCCCCGTTTCGGAAGGTCTGATCCTGGGTCTAGATCTGACCAAGACCTACAAGTCCCTGCCGGACTTTACTGCCGATATCTGGCGAACCTACCCCGGCACCTTGACCTGGGTGGAGGTATATGATGGAGAGTATTCAGCCGGGAGGCGTGGAATCGAGCTGCCTGGGCAGTTCCCCGCACCGGGTTACAACTACCCGGATACGTTCACCGAACTCAAGTTAGAAGACCACCCAAGCACCGTGCAACCCACAGCCAGCGGTAAAAAGACGATCGTGCTCCGGGCTTCCTCACCATTTTCTAATGAGTCCACCGCGCAAGGTGGTCGCATCCTCGACTATAAAACCATCAGCATGGGCAATCAAATCACCGTCCACGGACTTGTGACCACGATGGAATGACCCAGAGGTCGAAAAGGCAGCGCTTCCAAATCCATTGACGCCGCCGTCGCGTCTGACAATCGTTTTGCCATGACCGGAAAACGAGGACTCACGCAGGACCACGCGGCGCGGATGCTGGCTGGCGGGACTCTTGAAAACGCGGCGCAACGGCTGAAGCCGGACGTGGAAAACCTGCCCGCCATACCCGCCGGATCTGCGAAGGTGAGCGGGGAGCGGGCGATGGCGTTCTGGGAGGAAATCGGCGGCGATTCCGCACTTCGAGAGGTTTTGCTGCACGGAGCGAACGACGATCTCGCGCTCTATCAAGGGAATATTGAGAACTTCATCGGCCTGATGCGCATGCCGCTCGGGCTGGCCGGTCCGCTGCGAGTCAACGGACTGGCGGCCAAGGGCGACTACTGGATTCCGCTCGCGACGACCGAGGCGGCGCTGGTGGCGAGCTATCACCGCGGCTGCCGGGTATTAACAGCCGCCGGTGGCTGCTCGGCGATGGTGCTTTACGAGAGCCTGAGTCGTGCGCCGGCATTTGTTTTCGAATCAGCGGGGGATGCGTGTCGGTTCGTTGTCTGGGCGCTGGGCCGGTTCGACGAGTTCCAGAAAATCGCGGCGACCACCACTTCGCACGGCAGGTTGGTGGATGTGGGATGCACGGTGGAGGGAAACCATGTCTATCTGAATTTCGAGTTCACCACCGGCGATGCTTCGGGGCAGAACATGGTTACCCTCGCAACGCAGGCGGTGTGTGACGACATCCTCGCGTCCTCGCCAGTCCCACCGCTGCGCTATTATGTGGAATCCAATCTATCTGGAGACAAGAAGGCTAGCGCCCGTGCCTTCACCTCCGCCCGGGGCAAGAAGGTCACCGCCGAGGTGAAGCTCACCAGCACGCTGGTTTCTAAGCTGCTGCACAGCACGCCCGAGGCCATGGCGGACTATTGGCGGATGTCGGCGATCGGCCGCGTGCTCAGCGGCACGCTTGGCATCCAGGGCCATTTCGCGAATGGTCTGGCAGCGCTCTATCTGGCCACGGGCCAGGACGTCGCCTGTGTCGCGGAGTCCGCCACCGGGGTGACCCGTTTCGAAGTCACGCCGGACGGCGGACTCTACGCCTCGGTCACGCTGCCCGGCATCATGGTCGGCACGGTCGGCGGCGGGACCGGCCTGCCGACGCAGAAGGCCTGCCTCGAACTGATGGGACTCTCTGGATCGGGAAACGCGCGGGCGCTCGCGGAAGTTTGCGCCGGATTGTTGCTTGCCGGTGAACTCTCGATCATTGCCGCGCTGAGCGCCGGGCATTTTTCCCGCGCCCACCGCAAGCTGGCGCGCACCCGCAAGGCTCCATGAAGCGCTGGTGGATCTATCAAAAGGAACGTTTCCCGCTGTTCGCTCACGGTCCGTTGATCTTCGCTTTCAGCGCTTGTGCGGTTTCGTTTTCCTCGCTGCTCCGCGGTGCGCCGGCTCCGGACTGGCAGATGTTTCTAACGGCATTCGGCGTCTCTCTGTTGATGTTTCTTCAGTTGCGAATTGCGGATGAATTCAAGGATGCGGGAGAAGATGGGCGGTGGCGACCGTATCGCCCGGTGCCGCGAGGATTGGTGAAGTTGGAGGAACTGCGGGTGTTGTTTGGAATCGCGGCGGTGTCGCAGGTCGGGCTGGTGCTTGCGCTGGACCCCAGGCTGCTTTGGGTGTTGGCAGTCGCGTGGACTTATCTCGCGTTGATGAGCGTGGAGTTCTTCTGTCGGGACTGGTTGAAGAGACGTCCGGTCGTCTATCTGGTGACGCACATGGGAATCATGCCGCTTGTGGATTTTTTTGGCACGGCGTGCGAATGGCTGCCGCGCGGGGCGTCGGCTCCGGCCGGGTTGGGGTGGTTTCTGGCAGCAAGTTTCTTCAATGGCGTTGTCATCGAGATCGGCCGCAAGCTCCGCCAACCGGGCGATGAGGAGGAGGGTGTCGAAACCTACAGCCGCCTGTGGGGAAGATCCGGCGGCGCGGTGGTTTGGATCGGGGCGCTCGCTCTGACGTTGGTTTGTGCGACCTTGGCCGCCGCGAAAATCCAGTTCATGGTCCCGGTGCTGGTGGCGCTGGCCGGCGTGTTGTCCGTGGCGCTTGTGGTGGTTCCGTCCTATCTGTGCGGATCACTCGGCGGGAAAAAAATCGAAGCCATCGCCGCGGTCTGGACGCTCACGCTTTATCTGATGCTCGGTCTGGTGCCGCTGGCTTTACGGTGACTTCTCCGGGTGGGTCGCTGCTGTGCAGCAGGGCCGGGGCGTGACTTCGGGAGGGAAGGGGTTCATCTCAGCGAATAGAGTCAGCTATCCGTTAAAAGCCCCGCTCGAATGCCCAATACACGCCGGTTGCTGCGATGATAGCAGAAGCTGGCCTTGCGATCAGCCGATGATACGACTCCGTCTTCCACCAAGTTGCGACAACCGCATAGGCAATACCGACAACAGTGAGCTGGCCGAACTCGATGCCCATGTTGAAGCTAAATAAAGCCCGCAGGAAATCTTCAGCTTGCAGCAGATTTTCGCGGAAGCAATGGGCGAAACCCAACCCATGAATCAGCCCGAAACCAAAGACCAATGCTGGGCGCCAGCGGCTCAGATGGTTGCAAAAGAGATTCTCAATCGCGATGAATGCGATGCTGAGGGCGATCGCGATTTCCACCGCTGCAGTGGGCATCGATACGATTCCATAGATCGAAAGGCCCAGCGAAAGCGAGTGGGCAAAGGTGAACAGCGTCATTTGTAGCAGCAGCGCCGCGAAACTCCGGGTGAGAAAAAACAGCCCGAGGATGAATAGAATGTGATCCAAGCCGCCAGGCAGGATGTGCGTGAACCCGATCAAGAAGAATCTCGTAATCACCGCTGCCGAAGCGACTAGGGCTGAAAAAAATGACGAGGGAGTATTTCATCGAGCGGGCTGAACCATGGAACAATCGCGGCCTGAAGTGAAGTCCGCAGATTCCAGCTTCAGGCCGCCGTTTGATTTCAGAACCGTCGCGTCAGGGTGACCCGGAACGTCCGTGGTTCGGCGGGGTGCAGATGCACGTCCTCCACGCCGACCGCAGGCTCCCCCGCAAGCCGGGATGGATAGAAATACTCGATGTCATTATCATCACGGCCCAGCACGTTGAGGCAGTCCAGTGCCACTTCCCAATCGTTTTTCCGATAGCCTATCCTTGCGTTGACTTGCCAGCTTTGCCGGGATTCCACGCTTCCGTCTTCAATCAGTGGCCGGGCGCCGAAATAGAGCGAGCGCAGGCTGCCGAACAATCCGTCGCCCTCTCCAAAGGTGATGCCGGTGTTGATCGTCACGGGTACCGATCCGGGGATTTCGTTGTCCGGACCCACACCTCTGAGTTCCCCTTCGCTCAATGTTAGTTCGTTATCAATCATCAACCAGTCCGTGGGTGACCAATAGGTGGACCACTCGACGCCATATCGCGCGGTGGCCGGTCCGGCCTCGGACGTCCCCGCATCGCCGACATATAACAGTTCGGAATCACTGTGCAGATAGAACAATGCCAGCGTGCTGACGATTCCCGGAAATGCTTCAGTCCGGGTGCCCAGTTCAAAGCCATAGGTGCGGACCAGCGGATCGACAGAATCCGCCGGCAGTCCGGTGACGGGGTCTTCCGCGATCACAACACCCCGGGCGTCGTTGCTGTGAAAGCCCATGCCCGCATTTGCATAAATTTCGGTTTCCGCCCATGGACCGAAGACGAGGTTCAGCTTGGGACTGACGATGCCATCCGTTTCATTGCCCGAGTTGATGGGATTGTCGCTGTCCACATCAAAGCGGAAGCCATCCGCCCGGAGCGCAGGTTCCACCCGCAGCCAGGAGTTCACATGATACGTCGCCATACCATAGATTCCGACACTGTTCTGCGTGACGTCATCTTCGCGCACGGTGCTGATCCGTTTCGTTTGCCGTGTATTGTAAAGGCCGATGCCGTCGATGAAATCGTTACGGGTTTGGACGCCGAGCGTGAACGAGTTTTTGTCCCCGAAATCCCATTTCCGGTTTACTTCGCCGCCCGCGAACCATCGGTCATCTTTTTGCTCGAACTGGTCACCGTTGACCGGATCATTCAGGAAGTAGGTAAAGTTAGAAAACAGATCGAGGTCGTATTTGCCGACGTAGAAATCCACATGGGTCGTGCCGTCGGTGTTGGTTCGGTTCCACTCGCCCATCAGGCTGTAGCGGCTGGACTCCCCACCCACGGTGTCGTCGATATTGCCTAACCGGTCGATATTTCCGCCGCTGATGAGGCGGCGGGGGATCTGATCGGTGGAATCCCAGTCGGCATCGTAGCTCTGGGCAGTCAGGCTGAAGGAGTCAGGACCCGACTCTTTGAAATACTTGAGGAAGCCGTTGGTGCGCTGGGCATTGCCTTCCCGCTCCCAGGGGCCGTCGTAGTAGTTGTATTCAAAGGCATAAGTTAGACCAGACCGGTCGCTGCTTGGCGCGACCAGCGGACCAGACTTTCCGCTCGCTGGCGGTGGATTGGATAGATCAATGGTGTCCGCCAACAAGCCGCGGTAGTAGTTGTCCTGACCGATGCCGAAGAGGGCGATGCCCTGTGGCATGATGTCGAAGAAGCGGAACGTCGCCGCGCCCGCAGTGCTGAAGTCACCGAGCTGGCCGTGAACCGGACCTTTCCAGTAATCTAGTGTTTCAACCAGCTCTGGAATGATCGGATTGATGTCCGCATAGCCCTGGCCGTGCGCGTGGCTGGGGAAATTGATCTGCTGGCCATCCATCGAGATTTTAAAATCCGTGCCGTGGTCAAGGTTGAAGCCGCGGACAAAGTATTGGTTCGCCTTACCGTCGCCCGAGTGTTGGGTGACGGTCACTCCGGGGACGACGTTCAACAGTTCGCCCCGGCGCAGGTAGGGGCGCTGGGAGAGTTCCTCGAAGTTTGCCTGGCCCTTGGACGCGGCGGCAGCGATGCCAATGAGGCTCTCGGCCTTCCCTGTGACGACAAGCTCGGCGAGTTCACGCGGCTCGGTCATCGGTTTGACCTCTTGGGCGGATGAATGTGAAGTTAGAGAAAAAAGACAGAATGGTAGATAAAAAGGTTTCATGAGAAAAAATTGTTAGTTTGAAGACGGATTTGGCGCGAGTTCGAAGGGCCAGATCGATGGCTCTTCGGACAGCGGAGGACACTGAGCGGGGAACATGCCCGGTCCGGTTCGGTCGGCAATCGCCGGTATCAATCATCCAACTCTCGGCGGCGGACCCGGCGGGGCTTGGGGCCACGCAGGTGTCCAGGTCTGGGCGCAATCCGTGATTTCACAGTGCTTCGAGACGGCGCTTATGATCCACTTGGACATCTGCCAAGGGATCGAAGGATGTTTGATTGGATCTAAACTTGGATCGCGAGTCGGCGGGGCTTTATGGCTTTCGCTGCCTCCTGCGGAATCCGAAGCGGCGAGCACAGCCTGGAAATCAGCGGATTGCCAAGCACACATCGCCGCCGTGGCCATGCCCATTCGTGGCGCTTCGTGCAGCGCGACTTTGCAAAAAACGGTGACCTGTAACAGAATCAACGGACCACCGATGAGCTGGGCGAGAGCCAGCAAATAGAGGAATCGAAATTTTCCGTAGTGGGCAATCGTCATTGCAGAGAAACCATGTTTGCATAACTACGTTCCGACAAGCTTCTTGGATGTGCCCGAATCTGAAAACTTTGACGCAGGAAACAGCTTGACCCGTGAGGCGCGCAAAAATACACCGACCCCGATGTCGAAGTGGGCGCTGCGCTTGGGCCAGTATCTTCTGATCGGAACTTTGTTAGTCTCGATGGGTGGTCATTTGGCTCTGCTTCAGACCATCGCGTGGGGAAACATGCTGGCGGATTATTCCAGCGAAGGATCCTTTTCGGAAGCGGTGGATAAGACCTTCGACGGCGAGCACCCCTGCCATTTGTGCAAGGTGGTAAAGAAGTCGAAGAGCGAGGAAGAAAAGAAGCCGCTGCTCAAATCCGAGATGAAGTGGGAAGTCGCCATGCCGGCTCCGGTGAGGGTTCCTTTCCCTCGGAGCACTCCACTGGAATTCCGAGTGACGGAGTATTCTGGGACCTATGTGGAGGTCCATCTCGCGGTGCCGATGCAGCCGCCGCGAGCGGTCTGAGGAGAATCTCGCAGAATCGTGCCGGAACACCGGACTGAATCTCGATGCACGTGTGAATTCACGGTGTTTTCGAGGAGCGTCTAGCGGCGTTCTTCTGCGAATCACCTCGTCGTCCAAGACGATGAAGTTAGAAGCCGCGACACTCGTGTCGTGGGCCAATGCGGAGAAAGAAAAAAGCCGGAGGCATTTCAATTTCGCCGATGACTGGCAATAGGACACAGCAGTCCACCCTCCTCAGGGAAAATCAGATGTGCATCTCCGTGCCGCAGTTTTTAGAACACCTTTTTATTTTGAAGAACCGCCACTCACCTAACAACGGCTTTACCTTGCTTGAACTACTGGTCGTCATCGGCATCATCGCCGCCCTGGCGGCGGTGATCGCACCCTTGGGAAAAGGTCTCATCAATCGCAGTCGGACCATCCACTGCAACCAGAACCTCCGCCAAATCGGCATGGCGGCGATGCTGTATGCCGGGGACAACCAGATGACTCTGCCACAGTCATCCCATCAGAAAATGTCCAACTCGTGGAGGGTGACTCTCCAGCCGTATGCGTCGGGTGCCCTTGCCTTCAAGTGCAAAGAAGATCCCAACAAGACGCGCGGCAACACCTATGTGCTCAACGACTACCTCACCAAAGCTCCCGCAGGTGCACCGCCGGATCTGAACTATTCCATTCTCGCGAGAATCGACCGCCCTCATGTCACGTTGATGTTCGCCGAAGCATCGGCGTCCTATCTGAGTGCCGACCACTTCCACTTCGCTCAATACTACGGGCAGAGGGTCTCGCCCGCCGTTTTCGAGAGCCAGGTGGGTGTCCGGTTTCATGGTGATAAAGCGAACTATCTTTTCGCCGATGGTCACGCGGAAACCCTCTCCTGGAATGAGGTCAAGGCGCTGTTACGCGCCCCCGGCACCCGTTTCTTGAATCCAGCCGGACTCTGAATTTTCATTTCTAACTATCCATCCCATGATCCAGAAACCGATACTCCTGTCCTGCCTCACCGCCCTGCTTGCCACTTCTTCGTCCGCCCATCAGCACCGTGCCGTGGGTGTGATGGGCACGGGTCCCGGCGGGACCGCTGCCGGTGGTGAAGCGCTCCAAATCATGGGTCCGGACGGCACGGGCATCGTGCACGATCTCAGGCCCCGCGGACTCGGCCCTGATCCGAGGCCGGAAGGATATCATCCAGAGCTGCGCGGTGGCGGTTATTACTATCTCGATGAGCGACCACGCCGGATTTACGACTCGCTGGGAAATCCGGCAGTTGATCCCCTCGGAGAACCGGTGATTGCCGGTGAGGGGTTCTCATTCATCGCACTTTCTTCGAATCCTGATTTTCCGGAGACCGGACATGCCCACCCAGGAACATCGATTTCCTGTGAAATTATCAGTGTCACCGGCCCTCCGGGGGCGAGCTTTGGTTTTTGGGATGCCTGGGTTTCCTACTATTCAGACACTCCGACTTACGTGTTGCGGACGAATCAGCTCACGAGAAATCCCCGCTTCATCATTAGCGAGGGCGGCGATTATGCGGATGCCGATCCATACGGCCACATTCATGAACGAGCGTGGACTGCGGACCTGCCCGGCGACTACTACGTGACCCTCCGGTTCGTGGACGTCAGCACGAATCGCGAGGGCGGCGGTCCGTGGCACCTGCCGAGCCGGAACTATCTCTATCATTTCAAGGCGGGACCGAATTTCAAACCCGTCGGACAACGGGTGCCGGGTGGCGGTTTTGTCCTGACCTGGCCCAGCCAAATGGGAATTTCTGAGACTGCCTATCCGCCGGAATCGGGCATCGTATTCAGGATCCTGCGCAACACCACGCTTTCACCCGCTGGCTGGACGTCGATTGGCGAGGTGACTGGGACCACTGCGGCGACTCTGAGTTTCACCGACTCCTCTCCCCCTGCCGCTAGGGCTTTTTACAAACTGGCATACGACTGGGCCACGCCCTGACGCATCACTTATCCTAACGAAAACGAAACTGACACCATGAAACAAAAGAAAACGACCACCGCCCTCGCGGCTTCTCTTCTCATCCTCACTGGAGGACACGCGTTTGCTCACATCGGTTACAGCGGGCGCAATTTTGGAACCTATATCGGAGGTGGGAACTACCAGACCGGATCGATTGCCGTTACCAACATCTCCAGCAACTTCGGCTGGGCCGCAGCCACCGACGCAAACTTCGGGGATACCCACCGGACGCGTACTTTCCGGTTCAATCTTGCCAACCCAGGCACGGTCATTCTCACCGTGCAAGGGGGAACCGGGCTGCTCCCCGGAGTGTCGCTTTACGGCGGTCTTGGTCACTTGTCACCCTTCCAGGGATCGCATGATTCGGCGGCGTTATCTCAATTCTATCTTGGAGATCTTCCGGGTCCCACCAAGGTCGGAGCGCTCAACGCCCTCGATGACTGGGCGATTGGAAATGACCCGACCTACACCGTGCAAACCGACCCCTTGAGCGGGGTGGTGCATGAGGCGTCTTTGCGGTATTTCGACTACGTCGGAAATGTGGCCGACGGCACGAGCGCTAACTTTGGCTCCGCGCCAAAAATCGTCGGTGATGGCTTGGCGGACGGCTATGTCACCGCCACCTTCGAGCTGGCCGCCGGCGATTATTCATTCTTCGTGGGCGGTGCCAACCTTGCTGCGGAATCACCTGGACCGACCTGGACGAACTACAGCGCGACCGTCTCTCTCACAGTCATTCCCGAAGGATCGAGCGCGGTGCTTCTAGGGCTTGCAGGTGTTGGCTTCGTGCTGCGTCGCCGACGTTGAAATTTCGCTGCGCGCCCAGGGTCCCAAGGAGTGTTAGGTCCAAATCGATTTCTTGGGCATCTTCGGTTGTTCTGCAAAGGTCTTGCGCTCCCGGCTGTTGAAGACCGCTTCCTCGCGGGTGATGAAATTCGCATCGAGCAGGAGGCCGATGCTGTCGTCGATCGTGCGGTTCCCCTCCTTGTGGCCGATTTCCATCAGGCCGACGATCTGTTCGAGCTTGCGCTCGCGAATGCAGTTACGGATGGCATGGTTCGGCCGGAGCACTTCGGAAGCGAGCACCCGCCCATGACCGTTCGCGCGGGGGATTAGGCGTTGGGAAATGATGCCCTCGAGCACGTTTGCGAGTTGGGTAACGATCTGCGCCTGCTGGTCCGCCGGGAACACGTCCACGATGCGGTCGATCGACTGCGGGGCGTCCGAGGTATGCAAGGTGGCCAGTACGAGGTGGCCAGTCTCCGCAGCAGTGAGGGCGATGCGGATGGTGTCGAGGTCGCGCAGCTCGGAGACGACGATGACGTCAGGATCCTGGCGAAGCGCCTGCCGGAGAGCGCGGGGGAAACTCCGGGTATCACTGCCGATCTCCCGCTGCTTTACCAGGCAAGAGCGGTGCTCGTGGACGAACTCGATGGGATCCTCGAGGGTGATGATCACGCCGCTGCGGGTTTCCGCGATGCGCCGGACCATGGAGGCAAGCGTGGTGGATTTCCCGGATCCGGTGATGCCGGTGACCAGGATGAGACCTCCACGCAGTTTGCAAAATTCGTGGATGGTCAGGTGGTGGCCGAGGCTTTCGATCGCGGGAATGTTCTTTTCAATGAATCGAAATGAGGCTTCTGCGTGCCCCCTGGCGATGTGCACATTTCCACGGAAACGGCCCACACCTTCCACCTGGAGCGCGTAGTCGAGCTCCAACTCCTCCTCCAGCGTGGCCCGCTGCGACTCGGTG
>JBOFET010000364.1:0-3203 GCA_051648225.1 Luteolibacter sp. | reverse complement strand
CTTGGGATCGATTTCCCAGCCTTCCTCAGACGGCAGCTATCCACAGGACACTGGAGTCGAGGTGCGGGCGACCGGGCGGTTAGGCTACGGATTCAGCTCGTGGGGTGGGGCGCTGGCCGGTTCCACCACCAACCCGACGACCGTCGTGATGGATGCGAACAAAACCATCAGTGCAAACTACGTTCCGGTTCCCACCTATCGCCTGAATGTTTCCTCATCCAATGGAGCGGTGACCCTAAGCCCTCCCGGTGGAGTTTATAACGTAGGCGCGGAAGTCACCCTCACGGCGGTTCCAAACAGTGGCTTTACTTTGAGTTCATGGACCGGCGATGCCAGCGGATCGTCCACTTCCACGACGGTCACGATGACAGGAGATAAAAGTATCTCAGCCAGTTTCATCGTGGCGCTCGTCACGGGTCCGACCCGTTTCAACGTGAATTGCGGCGGGACTTTGCACGTCAATGAAGGAATCACTTTCGAGGCGGATGGCGCGCGGAACTCCGGCGGGAGCGCCGCCACCTACACCGCTGCCATCACCAATCGTATCGATGGGACCTTATATCAAAGCGAGCGCTGGGGCAACTCGTTCAGTTATGCCATCCCGCTGACGAATGGAGATTACCGCGTCACGCTGATGTTTGCGGAGAATCATTTCGGCGCGGCCAATCTCCGGAAGTTCAATGTCCTGCTAGAGGGGACCCAGGTGATTTCCGCACTCGATATTTTCTCCAACGTTGGAAAAAACACCGCTTATAACGAAGCTCACATCACTTCAGTGAGTGATGGCACCTTGAACGTCGCTTTTACTTCGGTGATCAACAACGCGAAGATTTCAGCAATCGGAGTGGAGCGCACGCAGCGGCCCAATTCCTTCACCCTCACGGCGGTTTCCAACAACGGCGCGGTGAATGTGACCCCCTACAAGGCAGCCTACGATGCGGGAGAAACGGTGACGATCACCGCGATCCCTAGCAGTGGCTATCAGTTCTCATCATGGGGCGGAGATGTCAGCGGTGCGAATGCAGAGACAACGGTGATCATGAATGCAAACCAGGCGGTCACCGCCAATTTCACACCCGTGTTGACCACAAATTCAAGTGTGCTCCTCGTCGTGGGAAACATCGCGAATCCCGGCACTGCGGATCTTGCCATCAGGGACCGGCTTCAAGAACGAGGTAATTCGGTGCAGCTCGTTGGTGACTCCGTGTCAACGACCGGAGATGTGGCAGGTCGGGATCTGGTGATCATTTCCTCGACCGTCGGTTCGGGAAATATATCTACCAAGTTTCAGAGTGTGGCGATGCCAGTGATCAACTGGGAAACAGCATTGCAGGACGAGATGTCGTTTACCACGACCACTGATCAAGGAACTGAGAGCGGGCAAAGCTCGCTGGAGATCACGCTGCCTGGCCATCCGTTAGCAGCCGGGTTGGCAACGGGGGTGAGAACGGTGTCAAACGCGTCGGGCGGCTATTCATGGGGTGAACCCGGGGGGCGTCCGGTCGTCATCGCCCGGGTTAACCATCCGAATCGCAAACCCTGTCTCTATGCCTACGAGGCAAATGCCCGGATGTTGGTAGGGAAGGCACCCGCCAGACGTGTTCACCTGTTTCTGCAAAATGATACCTTCCTCAGCTTGAATGAAGATGGCTTGAAGCTTTTCGACGCGGCGGTTAGCTGGTCGCTGGATCACGATGACTACGCCTCGTGGATTGCAGGCCACGAGCTCGAGGGCGGTCCGGGCGATGATGATGACCGCGACGGGATGACCAACTACGCGGAGTATGTCTTCGGGCAGGATCCCATGAACGGCAGCTCGCTGAATCCGATCACCCTTCCGCATCTTCCGGCGCAGGACACGATGAGCTACACCCGGCGCAGAAGCGCGCTCACGGGCCTTGATTTCTCGGTCTGGTATTCCACGACGTTGGAAGACGGCAGCTGGGTGAAGGATACCGGAGCCATGGAAGGTTTGCCGGTGGTAATTGGTGAGATGGAAACCGTTCCGGTGACACTCTCAACTCCGCTTCTGTCCCATTCCCGGCTTTTCCTCAGGGTGCATGCGGAGTGAACACGTAGGTTATAGGTTCTTCGCGATTCCGCAGGAACTCGGGACTGAGGAGTGGTTCTAACCGAGTGCCCGGCGGCTTACTTTCTTGGCAGGCTGCGCATCATGACCGGCAGTGGATCGCTTCCCGGGAACCAGTGCTGGAAGGCGAGGGCACCTTGGTGGATGAGCATCGAAAGGCCGTTGGCCGTGCGGCAGCCGAGTTCATCCGCCAAGGCTAATAGGGGAGTGACCGGCGGTTTGTAAATCGTGTCGTAAACGAGGTGTTCTCTTTTTAAGCACGCTGCCGGAAGGATCGATGGGTCACCCGCTTGCAGGCCGACGGAGGTGCTGTTTACGAGGAGATCACAGCTCAGGCATGTTTCCGCCAATTCTGGATCGTCAAAGGCGAGTGCGGTGATCTGGGTCTGAGGACTGATTCGACGCAGTTTTTCCACAAGTGGCTCAAGTTTTTCGGTGGTGCGATTCACTAACACCAAGTGCTTGATACCGGAAAGGCAGCTTTGCGTTGCGATTGCCTGACCTGCGCCGCCGCCAGCACCGATGACGGCGAGCTTCAGGAAGGCGAGTTTGACTTGGAAGTCGTCTTCGATGGCACGGGCAAAGCCGGGGCCATCGGTGTTGAAACCGCGGGTCAGGTCAGTGTCGAAGCGGATGGTGTTCACTGCGCCGAGCGTTTTTGCGTCCGGATGGACTTCGCAGTGAGCCATCACCTCCAGCTTGTGCGGCACCGTGACGTTGCAGCCGATGAAGTCGAGTGCCCGCAGGCGTGAGAGGGCCTCGCCGACTTGGCCTGGCTCGATGTCGAGGCGGATGTAACGGGCGTTGATGCCCGCAGCGTCGAGTGCGGGTTGATGCATTTGTGGCGAGGCAGAGTGGACGACCGGATGACCGATCACGGCGAGCCTCGCGGGCTTGGAAGCTCCGGCGTCGAGGAGATCTCGGGAGGTGAGGTCTTGAAGGGTGTAAATTTGTTTCATTTTCTCATGGAAGGGCTGTGGGGGTAACTTTCGCGCGGAATAAATTCCGCGCTCCAGTTACAGGGTTGTGGCGAAGTCGCGCACTCGTTTCACGCAGCGTGCTTTGCCTAGCAGATTCAACACATCGCCGAGATCCGGGCCATGGGCGCGTCCGG
>JBOFET010000363.1:0-2241 GCA_051648225.1 Luteolibacter sp. | reverse complement strand
GACTCGAGTTCTTCATTCACAGCCATCCGGATGGCTTGGAAGGTTTTGGTCGCAGGATGGGTGCGGCCATGGCGACCGATGGCTTTTTCAACGCAGTTCGCAAGGTCCAGCGTGGTGACGAACGGCCTGGCAGCCCGTTGCTTGAGGATCGCTCCGGCGATGCGGCGGGCGCTGGACTCCTCACCATATTCGAAGAGGATCCGCACGAGATCGGCTTCCGACCATTGATTGACGACGTCTGCGGCGGTGCGTGGGCTGGAGGGACCCATGCGCATGTCCAAAGGGCCTTCCCGCATGAAGGAAAATCCACGGACGGCCGAGTCGAGCTGGCGGGATGACACCCCGAGATCCATCAGCAGCCCGTCCGCCTTTTCCCCGGTTTGGATTTCGGGAATTTCCGCGAGGCGGGAGAAGTTTCCTTCCCACGTGGAAAACCGCTCGCCGTACGCAGCGAGCCGGGTGCGGGCGTGGGCCAGAGCTTCCGGGTCGCGATCGACACCCAGCACACGGGCACCCGTTTTGAGAAAAATCTCGCTGTGTCCGCCGCCGCCCAGAGTGCCGTCGATGATGAACTTTTCCGGTCCAGCGGCCATCCACTCGGCGATTTCCGCAGGAAAAACGGGTAAGTGATAGTCTCCAGCTCCGTCCGTTTTTGAAAAACAAACGGATGCCTGCGCTGACAACCAGCCAGGAGCAGCGCAGGCATCCGTTTTTACAACTCCGCGGTGTGCTGTCCCGAGCGACCCGCTTTGTCCCGATGAAATTCCTGCCGATGGCCGCGCCGACAACACCCCTGAAGCGGCGCAGACCATCGTTCCAGAAAGCGGGCGGAGCAACATCCCGAAAGACTCCGCACGCCAGACCATGAAATTCACCAGACGCCGCACCGACAACCAGCCAGGAGCGGTGCGGACATCTGTTTGGATCGACGAACCGGCGTGCTGTCCCGAGCGAGCCGATTCATCTGAAAGGAAAATTTGCGATGGCCGCGCTGACAACCAGCCAGGAGCAGCGCGGACCATCGTTTCAAAAGGCGCACGAAGCTCTGTCCCGAGAGACTTCGCGCGCCCAGCCAATGAAAAATTCACCAGACGCCGCACCGACAACCAGCCAGGAGCGGTGCGGACGTTTGGTTGGATCGACAAACCGGCGTGCTGTCCCGAGCGAACCGGCCTGTCTGAGAGGAGTCCCAACCGTGACATCCGGGCGAATGCGGCCGGAGCCGCAAAATAGCGGACCGCCTCGGATGTCAGGGTTGGTGGGGTGAACAACATTGCTGCCGTTGGGTGTGTGTGGGTGAGAGTGGGGAAAATCAGAGGATTCCAAGATCATCGTCCTCTTCCGGAGTCTGCTCGATTTCGAGCACGCGGAGGTGGTTGGCCTTGCTCCAGACTTCGAAGTGCATGCCGCGTCCCGCGAGCACCACCTCGGATTCGGCACCGATGCCTGCGGCTTCGCTCAGTTCTTTGGGAACGAGGAGTTTGCCTTGGTCGTTCACATTGCCCGCGCGGCAGAGCATCGAGAGACGCCCGAGCATGGCCGTCTTCTTGGCAGGAGTCAGATCGCTGTTTTTCACGATCTCCACCCGCTCGTCGAATGCCTGCTGACTGAGCACCTTGATCACCGGCATGTCGTGCGTTTTGGACGACAAAAGATACAGAACCTCCCCCGCCGCAGGACGCCACCCGGTCGGGATGGAAACCCGATACTTCGGGTCCATCTTGTAGGGCGTGTAGCCCATATAGGTGTGTGCGTTCGGAGTCATGAGATGCCCTGACGAATGTGTCAGTGCCGGAAAGTACACCCAAATACACTTGGCTCACAAGAATAATTTAGGACATTTTTATGAAATCCTTATTTCACTGAAATTTAGATTGTTATGATAATTTTCAAATTAGAATCCGCCCAAATCTCGATCAATGTCCGTGGCCACATTGGTAAGTTTTGGCAAAATGAGAAAAAATTCCGGATGAAATTCGGGTTATTTTAGAAAATGAGAGCTTAGGTGTACTCAGACGATGATTTTTTATGGAAAGTGTACTTTCTCAAATCAATTCAGAATCCCTTCCCGAAGCGCCTTGCCGTGGAATCGTGTCTTGTCAGCTTCGCCCGGATATCGGAGAACCCAAATCAGTGAGGTGGCATGGACATGGGTGGTTGGCATTCCTTTGCGTGGGAGTCTTCGCGTTTCACGCCCAGGGCCAGGAATTGCCGGGCTGGCTGGCGGCCAACGGCGGAGAA
>JBOFET010000362.1:0-4261 GCA_051648225.1 Luteolibacter sp. | reverse complement strand
GGCGAGTGAAACTAACCATCCGCCCACTGCTGCGTTGGCACGGACTTTTGCGATGGCTTCCGCGTCGTTTTCAAAATCGTCGGTGAGCAGGAAATCGACTGCAGCGGGCACGTCGCCGAACAGCCGGACCTTGTCTTTCACGGCGGCGATGACCGCCACGTAGTTTTCGGGGATCGGCAGCCCTGCGGCTTCCACAAAAGGCCGCGCCGCTGAGGCGAACTCTTCGAGGCTGACGTTGAGCAGGTGTTGTTGGTCCACCCATTTGCATTTCTCCAGATCGAAGCGGCCGGGTGAGCGGTTGACGTTTTCGAGCGAGAAGGCTTCCACCAACTCGGGGAGGGTGAAAATTTCCCGTTCGGTCTTCGGGTTCCAGCCGAGGAGTGCGATGAAGTTGGCGACGGCCGCCGGGTAAAATCCCTGCCGGGGATAGTCGCTCACGGCGGCTCCGGCGTCGCGCTTGGACATCTTCGAGCCGTCCGGGTTCAGGATCAGCGGGATGTGCGCGTATTGCGGGGCCTTGCCGCCGAAGGCCTCGATGAGCTGGAGGTGCTTGGGCGTGTTCATCAGGTGGTCCTCACCGCGGATGACGTGGGTGATTTCCATTTCGAGATCGTCCACCACGTTGACGAAGTGGAAAACGTAGGAACCGTCCGAGCGCCTCACGACCATGTCCGGCGTGTTTGATTCGTCGCGGTAGTCGATGGTAACCTCGCCACAGACGAGGTCGTGCATGGTGATGGGTTTGCGGTCGAAGCGGAATCTCCACGCGCCTTCGCTTTCGTAAACTCGGTCGGCGGCGACCAGTTTGGCGAACCATGTGTCGTAGATTTCGTTCCGCTCGCTTTGAAAATAGGGTCCGTAGTTGCCGCCTTTTTGCGGCCCCTCGTCCCAGTCGAAGCCGAGCCAGTTCATGCCGTCGAAAATCGCCTGGCGTGCGGCCTCGGTGTTGCGCGCCTCGTCGGTGTCCTCCACGCGCAGAATGAAGCTGCCGCCGTGTTTGCGGGCGAAGAGCCAGTTGAACAAAGCGGTGCGGGCTCCACCGACGTGCAGGTAGCCGGTGGGTGATGGGGCGAAACGGGCGCGAACGTTCATGCGCGTGGTTTAGGTGGCGGATCGGATTTACTCGACTCCATTTTTAAAAGAAAAAACCTCCGCCGCGGCGAGCCGGACGGAGGTTTGAATAAGGGTCAAAGAGCCGGATCAGGCGTCTTCGGATTTTTCTGCCAGCGGTTCGTCGAAGCTGTATTTGGACTCGAGGTCTTCGACCACGGCGACCGGTGCTTCTTCGGTCACCTGGGTGACGTTTTCGACGATGGTTTCGATGACCGGCTCAGCAACGACGGCTGCGGCGACCGCTGGAGCGGCAGAGGCAAGCACGACGCGGGTTGGCTCGCGATCTGTTGGCTCATCGGCGTCCTCCCGCTCGTCCTGGCCCTTCGATTTGGCACCGGATACGGTCATTTTACGACCCATGAACGGCTGGTCGTGGAGGACTTCCACAGCGCGCATCGCTTCGTCCATGCGGAGCATTTCCACGAATCCATAGCCTTTCGAGCGGTGGGTGCTGCGGTTGTAAACGATCTCGATATTGCGGACTCCGCCGATGCCTTTGAAGAGCTCTTGGAGGTCTTGCTCGGAAACGTCGTAGGACAAGTTCCCGACGTAAACGCGGGTGGACTCGACGCTTTTCGGGTCGCCACCGCGCGGGCGGTCACCGGTGCGTGGGGCGCGTTCCCTGCGCTCGCCTTCCGGGCGGGGTTCACGGGGCGGACGCGGCTCGCGGGGTTCGCGCGGAGGGCGGGCCTCGCCCTCGCCGGAACGAGCGTTGCGGGTGTTCGACTTGGGACCGCGATCACCACTTGGAAAAGGGGTGGACTCGGTTTTTTTCTCGGATCGCTCGATGCGTGATGGCGGTGTGGGTTCCTTGTAGAGGCCCAGGGCCTTGAGGATTTTCTGCCACAGACTCAACTTGGCCGGTGCATAAGTGCGCGGCGGGCGTGGGGCTTGCGGGCGGAATTCCTCGGAACGGTTGTGGTTGTCACGGCCTTGTGAGCGGCCGCGATCATTGCGGGGGCCGCGTTCGCCGCGGTCTCCACCACCGCTGCTGCGGCGTTCGTTGTTGTTATTGTTACGGTTTTTACCTCCGCGTGAGCGGCGGCGACGGCTATCTCCTCCCGAATCGCGGGAATCTTGTGTTGCGTTTGACATGGTGTCAGTGGGGTCTTGGTGTTTCAGGCGGACCGGCGCGGCGGATCCAGATGGATCCGGCAATGCTGGAAGGACCTCGTGCTGAACGACATGCCACCGACCACTCCGGCTTATTGGTGCCGGGGAGAAGCTCCGCAGCTTGCGGAAGGAGACTTCAACCGTGTCGGAACATGCCGGCTTGCGCCGCCGCCCGTTGCGGCAGGTGTTCCGGTGGTCCTAGTCGCAGGCCGATTTCACGTCCCGGGACATTGGGGTGAATCTGTAGGCACTCGGCCGGATGCGGGGTAGGAGGTCGGGAAGTCCCTGCTCGCCGGGAAACTACGGTTTTTTTAATTGATGGCAAGATTGTAACCAAATACCTGGAATTTTAGAGGAAAATGGCTTGTGCGATCAATTCCGCATGAACCAATTTGTGGGGTCATTTTGCGACCCGATCAGGGTGTCCGGTTCTTGGGTATCGCCCGAAATCAAGCCTCCGGCGTGAAATCAGCTCCGATCTCATTACCCTATTTTGCCAATGTCGTCACCTCAGGATCAAGTCTCTCGCGACCGCTCGCAAACGCTTAGGTGGGGATTGGGGCTGTGGTCGGGATTGCTATTCACGCTGGCTGCGGTCGGCACCGCAAACGGCTTCGGTTTTTTTGACGGGACGGGAACCAGCGGTCTCGCAGGGGGATCACGCTGGGAAGCGGCCCCGAGGACGATGAGCGGTATGGAACGCTCGTTGAGCGGTGGTCTGAGGTTTTCCCTGCAAGGCGGATCCTACCAGGCTTACCGGGACCTTCTGGCCTGGAATGGCACGCCTCCGAGCGTGGCGGAATTCGAGCAGGCGGTGTTACAAGCTTTCGCGGTGTGGACAGCCACCGATCCAGTGACCGGCCTAGATACGAATGTCCGCTTCGTGCCCGATCTGGCGACGGCGACAAGCACGGCCTTCTCGGGTAATGTTCGGCTGGGTGCGGAAATCGACATCATGGTCTCCATGGACGGCAACCTCTGGAATCCGGGCGACAGTGGCACCCGTGCGGAAACGTTTTTCAATGCGATAGGCGTAGCGGGCAATCTCACCCTTGCTTCCGGGGTGACGGGTTATGCGGGATTCGCCATCAGCGGAGCGGACGTCACGTTCAACAATAATTCTGGAGCACGATACACGCTGGCCACTTTCAAAACGATTCTGGCACATGAAATCGGGCACGCCCTTGGCCTGGCGGACGTGGATGTAACTTCTGGCCCTGCCGGAACCTATGTGGACGACAACTACAACGGGACTTCCGCAGCGACCATCCTTGCGACTCTGACAAACCCGTTCGCCCTGCTGATCAACCCGGCAAACCCCGGTGCGTCGCCGCTCAGGCGATACACCGTGCCCAACGCCAGTCCCGGCATCGACACAGCGGGTGTGGACATTCTCATGGAGTCGAGCATTCCCTCGATTTATTTCGGAGCCGCCGGTCCATCCATGAGCGCGGACGATGTCGCTGGCAGGCAGTTTCTCTACCCCGTGGCTCCGGCACCAACGCTTGCGATCTCCATGGATGGCACTGACGTGGTTCTGAGCTGGCAGGACTCGCCGGGCTGGCGGCCGTGGCGGAGTGCCACCCTGCTTGCCGATTCATGGAGCGTGATCGGCACCACTGGATCGCTTCAGGACGGGACCCGCGTGGTGCGGTTGACAAAGACCGAAAGCCGGGAATTTTACCGGCTCCAGAGATTCGCTCCCTGAGTATCCCGGGATGGTGCGTTGAGCTCGGGGACCAGTGGCGAGCACCTTCGAAACTCTAATCCCAATCGATGCGCTCGAAGATCGCCCGCAGCTTGGCTTCTTTTCCGGGGTGAATGAAGCGCACCCACGCGAGCTTGCCGGCCAGATGGGCCGCGAAATCCGGGTGATTTTCCCGGTTCTGCGAGGCCGGACGTAAGCGGTCAACAGAACCCCACTATCCGGCGGCGGCAATTTGGGCGTAGGATGCCCGCCCTATGGAAACCAACATCGATCAAGCCGCCAGCGTCATCGTCAAATCCGATCAAACCGGACGCACCCGTTACACTC
>JBOFET010000361.1:0-5572 GCA_051648225.1 Luteolibacter sp. | reverse complement strand
GAATCCCATGCACGAGCCGCTCGGCCGCGCGGTTGGAAATGCCCTCGAAGTCATCGAGTCGCTCGAAACCCTCCAAGGCGGCGGCCCGGCCGATCTGCGGGAAATCGTAATCAACCTCGCCGAGAAAATCGCCGGAGTCTCCCGCGCCGAGCTGGAACGCCACTTGGACGATGGCAGCGCCCGCCGCCGCTTCAGCCAGCTCGTCGCCGCCCACGGCGGGAATCCCGAGGATCTACCCCGCATGGGCGAGATCCACCAAGCCCCCGTCATCCGCGAAGTCATCGCCTCCGCTGGCGGCGTGGTTTCCCGAGTGGATGCCGGCCTCGTCGGCCAGGCCGCGCTCCAGCTCGGGGCTGGTCGTTCCAAGGCCAGCGATGCCGTGGATTTCGCCGTCGGCTTCGACCGCATCGTGAAAATCGGCGAGACCCTCCACGCCGGGCAGGCCGTTTGCCGCATCCACGCCCGCACCGCCGTCGATTTCGACATGGCAGAGGCGATGATCGAAAAAGCAGTCACAATCTCAGCGTCTTGATCGATTTTCCCTGTTGCCAAACTCGTCGCAGGCGGTTTACGTTCCGCCCGCCGCAGGCCGCAAGGCCGCCGCAAACAGCCTCATAGTGTAATGGTAACACCCCGGATTTTGATTCCGTTATTCTAGGTTCGAGCCCTAGTGAGGCTACTTTTTTTCCATTCGAGGCAGAGCGTGCCGGACTGTGTCAGAGTGTGGCTAAAGTCCTGATGATAAGGCGATTCCAAATCGAGGGTGAGGCCTTTGACTGTGTCACCGTGTGGCAGCTTGTTGCCCTCTGGTTCACTTTTACCTGACGCTCTGGCTGACACCATGACCGGAACTAGCAGCGGCGGCAAGGAGGCGACGTGAGCGGCGACATTCAGTCTTGATGCGTCCGTGTAAACGACGGTGGTCAACTTCTCGTCAGAATGCCGCATGGCTTGCATGCAGGAACGCGTCGGAATGTTCCCATTGGCCATCCGCGTGTTGAATGTCATCCGCATGGCATGAAAATCGAAACGAAGGCCGCGCTCGATGAACGGGATGCCGGCCGCAGCCAGGTCTTTTTTGAACGGGCCGAGACCTGTGAACATTTCCACCAACCGAGAACACGGAAGCGGGGCAATGTCGCGCAGCTTTTTCAGTTCCTCATGCAGCTCAGGATGGATCGTAACTACGTCACCTTTGCGGTTCTTCGTGGTAACGGCCCGGAGCTTGATGAAGGGGCTTGCATCATCTAGAAACACGTCCTGCCATTCGAGCTGTGTGATCTCATTCCTACGAAGTCCGGTGTGCAGCGCAATCAGATAGACCAAACGCCGTTCAGGGGGTGCCGCAGCCAAAAACGCCGCGATTTCCTCGTCTGTGAGAGCACGCCGCGGGCGGGCTTTTTGATGTGCCTTGACCCGAGGGACGCGAACAAGAGGATTTTCCGTCAGGTTGTCCGTGGTCACAAGCCAGTTCAGAAACGCCAGCATTTCGGCAAGATAGTTATTCAGCGTCCGGGGTGCCAGATTTTGAACCTTCGACCGCCAACCAACAAAACTGTCTGCGGAAATGTCGCGGATGGATTTCCAGCCCGCATCTCTGGAGAGTCTCCGAATCAGAAGGCCCCGCGTGGAAACGTGTTCAGCATCACAGTTCTGCGCTTGGAGGTCTCGCAGGTGAGAACACAGCAACGGTTCAAGTTTCGCGTTTGCAGCATCCCGGACCTTGCGGGAAGGAATGATTCCGACGGCCTCACGTTCCTGCTCGATGATGAAATCAGACCTGAGCCGTTGAGCAGCCCGCTCGTCGCGCACCCTCAGTGTTCGCTGAGTTTCCTTCGATTCTCCCGGCAACTGAAAGCGCATCTTCCAAAAATGCGAACGACCGGAAGGCCTTACGAGGTAGCATCTAATGGCCTCTTTCATCAGTGTTTGCGTTTAAGTTTGGCGAGGTAGGTGTGAACGTCGGCAGGCTCAAAAAACGAGCGGTTACCTTGCTTAATCGGCTCAGGAAACAGCCCTTGCCGGATTTTCCGGTAGAGGGTTTCCCGTGATACGGCGATCATTGCCGCGACTTCAATCAACGGCAAAAGGAGCCGCCTAGTAATCAATCTATCTGCTTCTTGTGTGACCGAAGACACACGACAACCTTTTCTATTTGAGGGGGATTTCATAAGTTCAGACCGCAGTGCTATTTTTCAAGCTCACCTCGACCCGTGCCGACAGTGATTAGGAGGAACGATTCAAAAAGTCAGATGGAAGTCAAAAGAATTTCCGGCTTCGCGAAAGCAAGACCGTCCTGATTCGAGCCAATACTCTGAAATTCAACGTGCAGCGAGGCCGCAGAATTTGAACGGAAATACCGATCAAATTCATGTCGGCGAAGAGGGAAACGCATACAAGGCACCGGAACGATGAAACCCAGCACGATGAGACATCATTCTTTTTAAGGATGCGCTTCGCGGTAAAGGGTCTTTCAAAAATGCCTGCGGCGCACCGGAACAACGCACGCAAGCGAACAACCTACGCGGAAGGCTCCTCCGTCGAGAGCATCCTTTCTCGTATTCCAGTGGCGGGCAGTAAATTCGCTCCGACGAGCTGTCGGAAGCCCATTCTCGCGAATTGACCCGCCATTTTAACAGGTGTGCTCCGCAGGCAAGGGGATGATCCCCTTGACCCCATGAACGAAGCCGCCACTTCAAAAGCCATAAGTTGCGACAATTTCACCGCTGCGATGGAGAATCAAAACGTCACCATCACTCACCAACTCACAGCCAAGCGGGGACAGCATCCTGAGGAGATCCGCCAGCAACTCGCCGAACTGATCGGGTGGCGCAGTCATCATCATGGCAATAGCCTCCCCGACCTCCCGAGAGAGAACCAAATCTTTCGGAGAAATCGGCTTGTGTGAGCATCCGCTCTCGGCGGATGGGTTGCCGTCCAGGTGGAACCGGCCTGAGGGGGCACGGAATGAAGTCTTTGCGGGATTGGTGCGGCGTTTCATGAAGTTGGAGATTCAAGTTGAGTGTTTGAGATACGAATTGGAGAGCTTGGAGAGCGAAAGCGGGGGCCGCAGGATCACAGGCAATCACGGGCTTACTCTTGAACCGAAACTTACCCGGACGAACACCAGCCGACTGACAAACTAACTGGTAATCCTCCAAAAATTCGGCGGACCGCTGAGGATTTCGGACCTTGCCGCCAAAACTGTACCCCGAACGCAGCCGCCAGAGATCCGTTTCACTCACAATATCGAAGCCGGATTCCTTAATGCGGTTTTGAATCGCGCGGTGTTTGATAGAGTTCGAGAGTTTCTCACGACGCTTCCTTGCCAAACGATGCATCATGACTGCGGCCTTTTCAGGAAGCTCCACTTCAGACACTGGAGAGATAGGCAAGGCGGCACCGTTGAAAGCCCCCCACCAGCGCCCCGTCAATTCTCCGGTAGCTTCAGACTTTCCGACATACTTGGCAAAGTATGCAGTGCTTCTGACCACTTCCATATTTTCCGAACGAGCATGAAACCAGCGGTGTTCCTCAATCTGCTTCTCTGAAAGACCGGAGCACACCAAGGAATTCCACTGGCGAACAATCCAAGCGTGAAAGTCCGCCCTAACCAGATCTTCAGAGACACCGTAAAGAATCAAATGATAGTGAATCGCGCCGCGTGCCTGAATTTCCCGCTTCCAAAAACCCGAGACCTTGGCGAAGCGAGAAACACTTGCCAGACGCCGCATGAGCTTTCGAAAACACTCCATCACGAAATCATGAGAAATTCCGCTGATATCGCCACCAGGCAGGGTCAGTGCGACCGTAAATGCCACTTCAGAACGTCGGACAGTCGCAAGAATCCTTTTGAAGCGATTCCGGGACTTGGACGAAAATTCCGTCACCAGTCCCCGCGTGGATACTTCCGGACGTTTAAAAATTGGGAACGGCGAATCATCGGAAGAATGGAGATCCGGGATTGAAGGGAAATCCGCCCGTGAACCATCTTTCCAGACCTTCAGCTTCAGAACAGGTCTGGAGATATGGCCTATAGACAAGAGGGCCGCCAAGGCAGCGGGGCGGCGCACGCTAGCGCGTGCATCCGCCTCCTCTGCCTTGGCTGAATCAATCTCAACAAAGGGGACAAATTTTAGAGACGGATTCAGCGTGAAAAATCTCACAGCTCACCACCTTTCCGAGCTGAAGAATCGACAATGGCTAGAATCGCCAACTTCAGAGATCCATCCAAACGAGGCCAAGATTCGATGACCCGAGACAACAACCGGAAATCGGGGGCGGAAACGTGAGAAAAACTAAAAACCTCACCTGACGCTATGGCTGACGCAGACCCCGTAAACGTTTGATAATTAAAGGGGTCTTGATAGGTTCGAGCCCTAGTGAGGCTACTTCTCCGCCGGGAGACTTTTTCCCACCAATCCCGCCTCCCAAGCTTGTCGGATCCTCTCCCACCTGTCAGAGGAAGGGAGAAATGAAATCCCCCCTAGCCACCCCGGGTCATTGCGCGTCCGTTAGCATCATCTGCGGCCTTGGCCTTGCCGCCTTATCCGGTGCCGTCGATCCCGCAGCTGCCCCCGTTCTTGCAGGCACCTTCTCCTGGCTGGCCGGAGTCGTCGGAGGCCCGCTCCAGTCATGGCTCGGCTCCAAGATCAAAGCCGCCCCACCCGGTGCTGAAGAAGTCTTCAGAAATCACCACATCGCCGCCGTCATCCGGCGCGCCGTCATCTCCACCGTTCAGGACAAGGCAGAAGAAGTCCGCGAATCCACAGGCAACGTCTCCGACCTTTTCCGCGACTCTGGCGAAATCCTCGCTGACCGCCTCGACGTCCTCCTCGTGAACCCCACCGGCCCCTTTGCCGAGCTGCGGGACTTCAATGTCACCACCATCCTCGGAGACTTCGTCGCCCATGAGGGAAATGTCCCCGTCCTCACCCTCGCTCTCTGGACCGCCCTCATCGACGATACCCCAGCTCTCACCTCTCTCCCTGCCCACGAGCGCATCCACCTTGCAGAAGGCCTGCACCACCGCTTCGGCGAGGCACTCTGGGGCCTCTTCAAGCACAATGCCGCCCACGACCGCCAAGCCTTCGCCGCCCTCGAACTCCTCTACCTCTCCCGCATTCTTCAAGCCGTCCAAGCCCGCCCCGAGCACACCCCGCCGGATCTTTCCCCCCTCGTCGAGCGCATCGGCCTGCTCATGAACCAGCTCGAGGAACGGCAGCGCCCCTACTTCCTCGCCATCCTTGAGGACACCACTGAGATCAAGGGCATGCTTCGGCAAGTCCTCGCCGCCGTCACCAAGCCGCAGCCCACCATCGACTCCCTCCACACCCTCCCGCCCGTCCCCCGTGGTTTCACCGGCCGCGTCGGGGAGCTGGACGCCCTGCGGAAATCCTCCGCCCGAGGAGCCGCGCACCTCACTGGTCTCAAGGGCATGGGCGGCATCGGCAAGACCGCGCTGGCCCTCGTCCTCGCCCATGAGTGGGCACCGCGTTTCCCGGATGCCGCGCTCCTGCTGGATGGCAAGGGCCTCGCTGGCGACGCCGCACCCACCGCCGCCCAGCTCATG
>JBOFET010000360.1:0-1548 GCA_051648225.1 Luteolibacter sp. | reverse complement strand
GAGTTGTCCTTGGACGGTTCCTGCATGGTGGCGAAGAAGATCGGGTAGTCGTCCTTCTTCGGGCAGAGTTTGGCATCCCATTTCTGGACGAGTAGCACGGAGGTCTTGGTGCCGGTGTGGGGCTTGAAGACATTTCCATGAAGGCCGACGACGGCAAGGATGCGGCAGTGTTCGGCGATGTATTCGCGGAGTTGTTTGTCCGAGGAGTTGTTGAAGCGGCCCTGCGGCAGGACGACGGCCATGCGGCCGCCGGGTTTCAGAAAGTCGAGGTTGCGCTCGATGAAGAGGAGGTCGCGGCCGACCTTGGTCTGATAGCTGCCGCTGGATTTCTTCCCGAGTTCATACTTCGAGAGGATACGGGATTCCTTAATGTCTCCGGCGAAGGGTGGATTCGCCATCAGCACGTCAAAGGTGAAGTGGTGATCGCTCTTGGGATCGCGGCGGAGTTTCTTGAGCTTCTTCCAGCCTGGGCCGTAGGTATCGATCCAATCCTCGTCCTTGGTTTTCTCGTCCCAGCGTTCCCAGTCCAGGGTGTTGAGGTGAAGCACGTTGGTCTGGCCGTCCCCGGCGATGAGGTTGAGCGTGCGGGAGACGCGGACGGCACGTTCGTCGAAGTCGATGGCGAAGACCTTGTCATTGACGTAGTCGGTGCAGCGGGAGGGTTTTTCCTCGGCGGTGAAGAGGTGGCTTTTCGGCAGTCCCGCGTCGGCGAGGATTTTTTGCCAGACATGGAAGATACTGTGGACGGGAAATCCGCAGGAGCCGGCGGCGGTGTCGATCAGGGTTTCCGTTTCCTTGGGATCGAGCATTTTCACGCACATGTCGATGGCGTAGCGGGGGGTGAAATACTGACCTTTTTCGCCCTTGCTGGATTTGTTGATCAGGTATTCGAAGGCCTCGTCCACCACATCGAGGTTCGAGTTGAAGAGCTTCACATCCTGGAGCGAGGAAACGCAGATGGAGAGGTGGGAGGCGGTGAGCTCGATCTTGGAATCCGGGCTGAAGACACCTTCCCACTTGGCTTTGGCGCGGGTGAAGAGGTCGGTGATCTTGGCTTTCAGCTCGCTCTCGGTGTCGCCGTAGTTGCGGAATTCGAGGTGGCGCGTCTTGTCACGCCCGGAGGCCATCTCGTCGAAGAGCTTGGTGAAGATGAGCTTGAAGAGTTCCTCGAAGACATCGACGCCGGCGTTGGCGAGCACTTCGTCCTCCATTTCGAGGATGAGATCCTTGAGAGACTTGCGCTCATTGACGAGTTTGTCCTTTTTGACGAGGTCGGCGATGGTCCAGCGCTCGGTGAGGATGTCGGAGAGCTTCTCGATGGCGCGGGGGATGCCGGGAAGATCCTCGAAGTAGTTGGGATCCTTGCGGTGGTAGTAGGAGATGGAGTCGCCGTTGGTCCAGACGCCGATGGGTGCGCCGGTGGCGTTGCAGTAGGATTTGAGCTGTTCCTTGCCGTCCTTGAGTTTGGGCTTCTTGAGTTCGACGAGCAGGTAGATCGAGCGCGGGTCGTCCTTGTCGGCAATGGCGATATCCGCCCGCTTTTTTTCG
>JBOFET010000359.1:0-20104 GCA_051648225.1 Luteolibacter sp. | reverse complement strand
AAAATCGACGAGAAGGATCAGGAGCCGCTCGCCGAAATTTTTCTCAAGCCGTTCAAAAACCTAACCGCCCACCGCTTCAGCCACCACTCGTCGCTCGACCAGCACGAGATGAATGCCCACGCGGCGGCGATTTTCGCCTCGGACGACGGACTTTTGGAAAAAGGCTGTGACATCGCCAAGCGGCTCTACGCGAAATCGAATCATCCTAACATCAAGTCCGGGGACCTCTGCATTTCACTCATCGAGGGCATCGACATCGACGGTGAGGTCACCCAGGGCCTGTGCATTCTCAAGTCCGAGACGGTCGTTCCGTTTCTGAGCATTTCCACGCGAGATGGCGACTTGGAACTGCACACCGAGCAGGGGATCAACCCGGAAAAAATCGATAAAGGCTGCCTCATTCTCAATCACCTCGCGAACAAGGGTTACTACGTGCTCACCTTTGACCGCACCGGGTCGGACTCGCGTTTCTGGGTGCGTGATTTCCTCGGCGTGGTGCCCATCACCGACAGTCCGTTCCTCACGAACAAATACACCAGCATGGCCGTCGCGTTCCTGGAGAAGGAGAAAAAGGAGAAACCAGCCGCAGATGATGATGCGCCGCCCTGGGACACTTCGAACGCGGCGCGCGGTGCGATCACCTACTTCGAGGAAAAGGAAAAATTCAGTCTCCAGGAGTTCGAAGAAGAAGTGCTGAAAACCCCGGAGGCCAAGGCGAAATTTGCCGAGCACCGCAGCAAAATCGAGCAGGAGCAGGGTCACAAACTCGAGGACTCATTCGAGATTTCCAAGAAGGACGTGGACAAGGCCAAGCGCAAGATTCGCACCTCCATGAAGCTGGATACCGGCGTGGAAATTCGCCTCAAGCCGGCGCTTGCCGCGAAGCCGGAGCAGGTGCTTGAGCACGGCTTCGATGAAGGGCGGAAAATGAAGTTCATCAAGATCTTCTTCAACGAGGATCTTGCCGAGTGACTAACGGGTTCCTTCGTAAATCGTCACCACGCCGAAGGTAATCGGCGTGGCGTCGGTCTCGCGGAATCCGCAGGACTCCAGCAAGTCAGTCATCCCTTTGCCGGAAGGGAACTGCTCGATCGAGCCGCCGAGGTATTCGTAGGCGTCCTTTTCTCCCGTTAGCCAGCCGGCCATGTGTGGCAGCACGTGGTGGAGGTACCAGCGGTAGGGTGTGCGCATGATGCCATCCGGCAGGGAGAAATCGAGAATGACGAGACGGCCGCCGGGCTTGAGCACTCGATACATTTCGCGCAGCCCGCCGGGGTAGTCCGCCATGTTGCGCAGGCCGAAGGCGACGGTGACGACGTCGAATTCCTGGTCGTGAAACGGCAGCTTGAGCGCGTCGGCAACGATGGTTTTTGCAATCCCGCGGCTGGCGGCGTGGGCGAGCATTTCCGCACAGAAGTCCGAAGCGATGACCTCGCAGGCGGGAATTTGATCCTGGATTTCCAAGGCGAGATCGCCCGTCCCGCTGGCCACGTCGAGCAGGCGGGCGGGTTTCCATTTCCGGATGCGGGCGGTGACGATTTTCCGCCAAAGGATGTCCATGCCGCCACTCAGGACGTGGTTGGTGAGCACGTATCGATCCGCGATTCTCGCGAAGGCGTCATGGACATAAACGGCATCAGGCATGACGCAGGGTGAAACCGGAAGGAGTGTCGGACAAGAGCGAATCAGGCACCGATGGGATGCCAGGTCGTTTTGGCTTCGAGGTGGTCGCGGATTTCGTAGAGGCCTTGAAACTTTTCGGAAAACCAGTCTGTCGGTGTCTCGGTAGAGATCAGTTTCAGCCGCTTCACGCTGTCCGCCGCGCCGATTTGGAGGATTTTCCGCTCTTCCAGATCCGCTACGGCGGCCAGCCCGCGCAGGTGGGCGTGGGTGGCGAAGGTGGGGATGAGTTCTCCGCGCTGGCCGGTGAGGAGATTGACGACTCCGCCGGGCAGGTCGCTGGTGGCGAGTATTTCACCTAACAGGATAGACGGATAGGGCTGGGTGGTGGAGGCGAGCGCGACCACCGTATTTCCGCTGGTGATGGCGGGCAGGACGAGTGAAAGCAGTCCTAACAGTGGCACCTCATCTGGAGCGACCATGCCGATGATGCCCATCGGCTCGGTGACGGTGAAATTGAAGTGCGGCGAAGAAACCGGATTCACGCTGCCGAGCAGCGCTTGGTATTTATCGGTCCATCCGGCGTAGTGGACGACGCGCTCGACAGTGGCGCGGACCTCGCGGTCGGCTTGGGCGCGGTCACCGCCTCCTAGCAGGATGGCATCAGCCATTTCTGCGGTGCGGGCTTCGAGCATTTCGGCGAGGCGATAGAGGACTTGTCCGCGGTTGTAAGCATTCCGCGTGGCCCAGCCGGGACCAGCCTTGGCCGCGGCTTCCACGGCGTTGCGCAAGTCCTTGCGAGAGCAGAGCGGGATGTTCGCGAAGAAGGTGCCGGAAGCGTCGTTGAGCGGGGCAACACGACCGCTCTCGGAGCGGATGAAGCCTCCGCCGACGTAGCATTTGGGGGTCTTGGTGATTTTGAGCATCTGGCTGATAGGTCGGATTTAGATGAGCTGCGCGTAATCCAGCAGGCCTTGTTTTCCGCCCTCGCGGCCGAAGCCGGATTCCTTGTAACCGCCGAAGGGCGAGGCGGGATCGAATTTGTTGAACGTGTTCGCCCAGACGACCCCGGCTTTGAGTTCGGTGGACATTTTCAAAATGCGTGAACCCTTGTCGGTCCACACGCCTGCGCTGAGTCCGTAGTGGGTGTTATTCGCCTTTTCCACGGCTTCTTCCGGTGTGCGGAAGGTGAGGATGGAGAGGACCGGGCCAAAGATCTCCTCGCGGGCGACGCGGTGGCTTTGTGAGACGTTGGAAAACAAGGTGGGCGGGAAATAGAAACCTTTTCCCGGTAGGGTGCAGTTAGGTTGATAGATTTCAGCGCCTTCGTGGATGCCGGAAGCGACGAGTACGGTGATGCGGTCGAGTTGGGCCTGGGAGTTGATCGCGCCGATGTCGGTATTTTTATCGAGCGGATCGCCCGTTCGCAGAGATTTGAGGCGGACTTTGAGTTTGGCGAGAATTTTGTCTGCGATGGATTCCTGGACTAACAAACGGGATCCGGCGCAGCAGACGTGGCCTTGATTGAAGAAAATCCCATTGACGATGCCCTCGACGGCTTGATCGAGTGGCGCGTCTTCGAAGACGATGTTAGCCGCCTTGCCGCCGAGTTCGAGGGTGAGTCTTTTGCCCGTGCCGGCGAGGGCGCGCTGAATTGCCTTGCCGACCTGGGTGGAGCCGGTGAAGGCAATTTTCGCTGCGACCGGATGATTGACGACGGCTGACCCGGTTTCACCCGCGCCGGTGACGAAGTTGACGACGCCCGGTGGCAATCCGGCGTCCTGCAAGATGGAGGCGAACTTGAGCGCGGTGATCGACGTGGTCTCCGCCGGTTTGAGAACGATCGTGTTCCCCGTGGCGAGCGCGGGGGCGATTTTCCAGGCAAGCATGAGCAGCGGAAAATTCCACGGGATGATCTGGCCGACAACGCCTAACGGAGCAAGCGTGCGGCCCGGTGTGATGTAGCCGAGCTTGTCCGCCCACCCGGCGTGATAGAAAAAATGCGCGGCAGCCATCGGCACGTCGAAGTCGCGGGACTCCTTGATGGGCTTGCCTCCATCCAGCGTCTCCGCGACGGCGAACTCGCGGGCGCGGTCCTGCAACAGCCGGGCGATGCGGAAGAGATATTTCGCCCGCTCGGTGCCGGGGAGTTTGCCCCATGAAACAAAGGCGGTGGCGGCTGCCTGATAGGCGGCATCGACATCGGCAGCTCCGGCGAGGGCGATTTCGGAGAGTTTCTCCCCATTTCGCGGGCTGATGGAGTCGAAGTATTTCTTCGTTTTCGGCGCGACGAATTTGCCGTTGATGAAGAGGCCGTAGCGGGAGTCGATGAATGCGGGGGCGGATTCCGGCGCGGGATCGTATTCCCAAAAATCGCCGAAGAGCAGTTCGCGGGCGGCCGGACGGGTGGACTTTCTGGCGGGCATGTCAGTAGGCGGATGAGGATTCGCTGAAAATGTAGGGTGCTTGATAGGCTCCAGTTTTTTCCTTCACGAGCTGGCGGACGAGGTCGTTGAGCAAGGCGGATGCACCGAAGCGGTAGCGGGTGTTTGTGAGCCATGCATCGCCGAGGGTTTCCTTCACCGCGACGAGGAAATGCAGGGCTTGTTTGGCGGTGCGGATGCCGCCGGCGGGTTTCATGGCGATCTCGATTCCGGTTTCGAAATAGTGGTCGCGGATGGCTTCCAACATCACTTGGTTGTTGCCGAGAGTGGCGTTCAGGTGGGTTTTTCCGGTGGAAGTCTTGATGAAATCCCCGCTGCGGAGGACGCGCATCGCAAGGAAGGAGGCGGCGCGGATGTTGTCGTAGGTTTCCAGCTCGCTGGTTTCCAGAATCACCTTGAGGGTGGATTCGCCGCAGGCTTCGCGCACGGCGGCGATTTCATCTTGCACGAGCTGGAGATCGCCGGCGAGGAAGGCGCCGCGGTTGATGACCATGTCGATTTCATCTGCTCCGTCGGCCACGGCGGCGCGGACTTCCGCGAGGCGGGTTTTAAGCGGAGCTTGGCCGGATGGGAAAGCGGTGGCGACGGAGGCGATTTTCACGGAGCTGCCCTTTACCCATTTGGCAGCGTGTTTCACCATCGACGGATAAACGCAAACGGCTGCGGTCGGCGGGATGTCGGTGTCGTCGTGAGGATGGAGGGCTTTTTGGCACAGCGAGGCGACCTTGCCGGGCGTGTCCTTGCCCTCGAGTGTGGTGAGATCGACCATGGTGGTGGCGAGCTTCAATCCGAACACCTTCGCGTTTTTCTTGATACTGCGGGTGCCGTATTTAGCGACGCGTTCCTCGATGCCTACCTGATCGACTGTTCCGATTTCATCGATGAGTCTTCGCAAGGCTTGGGAATACTGCGGGGCCATTCGCAATAGGCTCATGACAATCGAGCGTTCTGCCAAGGTTCAAGTTGGCACGCATGAAAAATCGCCGGGAGACGAGCTGTTTCCGGTAGCTGTTTGGTGTCGCCAGAACCGGTGTGAGAGGGGGGATATGGGGGCATTCGCAGCTGGATGATTTTGGAAATCAGCAGCTTTTATTCTAGTCAGCGAAGGTCCTCGCGACTAGTTTCGCGTTGCAGAATAATTCAAAGGAAGTGCGACTTGGCATGACCGTTGCTTATTTTTAACCACAATCCGCCCAACTATGAAAAAAATCGAAGCGATTATCAAACCATTCAAGCTTGAAGAAGTTAAAGAGGCCCTCGCCGAGGTGGGTGTGCAAGGCATGACCGTTACTGAAGTCAAAGGGTTCGGTCGGCAAAAGGGTCACACCGAAATCTATCGTGGTTCGGAATACACGGTGGACTTTCTTCCGAAGGTCAAAATCGAGATCGTCGTGGACGATGGTCAGGCGGATGGGGTCGCGGCTGCGATCGTGAAGAGCGCCAATACCGGCAAAATTGGTGATGGTAAGGTGTTCATCTCCACCGTCGAAGAAGCGATTCGCATTCGCACTGGAGAGACGGGTTCTTCCGCTGTGGCGGTGAACTGATTTCCTGGCACTTCGTTCCCAAAATCAAATTTAAACACCAATGGCGTTCCTCATGGACGCCATTGGTTTTTTGTTATGCGGACAACTTGGTCGATTCATTTTGAATGAAACCGGATTTGAAAACGAGCGTCGGTAGGATGCGGATCGTCGGCTCGCTGGAATGCGTCTCTTTCATGTTGCTGATGGGGTTGGGCATGCCGCTCAAGTATCTGGCAGGGATGCCCGTCGCGGTGAAATGGACGGGTTGGATTCACGGTGTTCTCTTCATTGCGTATTGCATCACCATCCTCATGTCGTTGCTGGCTAATCGGATTTCGTTTCGTCGTTCGGTTGAGGCTTTCATGGCCGCACTGCTTCCGCTGGGGCCATTTTTCCTTGATCGCTGGCTTGCCGTGGACGAGCAGCGTGAGATCTCCGGCGGTTGATTTGAAAGCCGTCAACGGAAAGACGATTTCCAGTCCTCAAACGCTCCACCGAGGCACAGGAGGACGTCGCTTGGAGTCAACGATTCCTCCGAGGTATTCGGATTTTGCATCGCGATCTCCGCAGCGCGTCCGCAGAGCCAAGCTGAGAGGGCGGCGGCTTCCAAGGGGGCATCGCCGATGGCGAGTCGCGCTCCGATGACGCCCGCCAGCAGGTCGCCCTGGCCACCGGTCGCCATCGCCGGGGTGCCAGTCGAGTTGCACCAGAGGGCAGCTCCTTGGCGCGTGACAAGGGTGCGGCAGCCCTTGAGCAGGAGAATTCCGGTGCAGCGCTCTGCCGTAAAGCGACGGGCCGCCTCCTCTCGTGTGAAATCGATCAGATCCGGGGCGAGGCGGGCGAATTCTCCCGGATGCGGAGTGAGCACATGCCGGGATGAGAGAGTGCCGAGAGATTTAGTGCGGGCGAGGAGATTGAGCGCGTCTGCATCGACGACGGTGGGAGCCTTGGAAGTGGAAATCAGCTCCAGCAAGCCATCCTCCGTCATTGAGTCCATTTCTCCCAGCCCACAGCCGATCACCCATGCGTCTTGGCGGAATGCCATCACTTCGCGCGGATTCTCGATTTCACGAATAATGACTTCCGGCGGGCAGCTCGCCGCAATCAGCTCCCGGACACCTGCGGGGACAAAAAGAGTGATCAAGCCGGCACCGCCCCGGAGCGCTCCGGAGGCCGCGAGGACTGCGGCTCCGGTGTAAGTCCGCGACCCGGCGACGATTCCGACGCGTCCAGCTATCCCTTTGTGGAAATCGAAAGGGCGGTGGGTCTTGGCGAAATCCGAGGTCTGTGGCGAGATGACTTCAAAGGGTCCGGGGCGAGTCACCGCAAGCGGTTCGACCGGGACGACTGCCAGCGCCCCGGTCGCGGCAGCAGCTTGCCCGGTGAGCAGGCCGAGCTTGGCATTGCCGATCATGAAAGTGACATCGGCGATGACGGTATCGGGAGAAATCCGACCTGAATCCGGGTCGATGCCCGAGGGAATGTCCACCGCCGCGACGCGCACGCCCGATTGCTGCCGGAGCGTGGAGATTTCTCGGGCGAGATGTAAAAGTGGCTCTCGAAGCTCGCCCCGACTTCCGCTGCCGAGGAGTCCGTCGAGGAGGAGAAGGGGTTTCTTGAAATCATGCCACTTGGGAAAAAGGGCGAGGGGCTGAACTATACCGATTTCATCCCATTTTTTCCGGGTCAGAGGAGCGCACTCGGAGAGCGGGAAGGCGACTCGGGCTGCGATGTTCCAGCCGAACTCGTCCCGCAAAATTCTCATGGCCACCAAGGCATCTCCGGCGTTGTGTCCCTTGCCCAGGTAGCCGATTACCGTGCCGGGTTTGGGAAAAAAGCGCCCGATTGCGCGGCCTAAGTGCTCACCCGCGAGGTCGAGCAGCCTTTCCTCCGACCATCCATCCGAGATCGCCCTTTGCTCGCCTGCGAGAGTCTCGGCGATGGTAAACGCGCTCATGCTGGGCCTGGGAAGGGGAAATCAATTTTCCCGGCGGTAGCGCTGGATGCCGTCCGCGACTCCTTGTGCAACCGCGTCCCGAAACCATCCAGACTTCATGCGATTCCGCTCGGACGCGTTGCTGACGAAGCCACCTTCTACCAGAATTGAGGGCATTTTCGTGTGCCGGATCACGTAGAACCGGGCATACTTCGCGCTCCGGTCCACCGTGCGGGTGCGCCGGATCAGGTTGCTCTGCACCAGCTGGGCAAGTCGTTGGCTTTCCGGGTTCGAGTAGAAAGTCTCCAAACCGCTGACCTGTTGTTTCCACGTGTAGTTGTAGTGAATGCTGACGAAGATAGCGTTCCGGTAGCGGTTCGCCGTGCCGACGCGCTGGGGCAGGGAGATGAAGTAGTCGCTGCGCCGCGTCATGACCGTGTGGTAACCCAGGCCCTTGAGCTTGCTTTCCAGGCGGAAGGCGGTGTCGAGGGCGAGATGTTTTTCATAGACGCGCCCCCACTGACCGCCGTTGTCGTGGCCACCGTGGCCGGCGTCGATCACGACGGTGCGGAAATTGGCGGCACTTGCGAGAGGACCTGTGGATGCCATCACTGCCATGGCCAAGAGTCGGAAAATCATTTTCATAAAATTAAAAGTTATTTCAAAAAACATTTAAGATATGTTGATATTATGAAGTTTTTGTAAAGCAAATTTTCTGCGCCTGTGAAGTTTGTGGCCCTAGCTGGAAACTCATCTCAAGTCTCAATAGGTAACTGGCGGGCGGTCAGAAGCCTTGCGAATCTTTGATTTCGCCGCTGCCGCTGCTTTGGGGTCATAGGGGATGCTGTTACCAACGCGCACGGTTCCATCGGCGAAGGTGACCAGCTTGGGGTCCCCTTGGCTGCCGCGCTGGTGGATTTGCCGGTCCACCACCTTGCCATCCGTGTCCACCTGATAGTGGACCCACATCGTCGGCGTGGCGAGGAACATGACATGCATCCGCTGCTGCCGGTCCACGGTCACGAGCGGGCGCCGCAGCATCAGGACATCGCCCATCAGGAAGGTGCGGACGTTTTGGCCAGTGCGACCATCGATGACTTGGGCATAGATTTGGGACTTTTCATCGCCACTGAAATTCAGGATTCGGAATTCCCGAGTTTGGCCGCTTTTTCCAGGGATTCCGACTTTCTGGGACCAGTAGGGAGCGCCCGGGCTTTGGTTGAAAAGCACGCGGTTGGTCGCCGCACCATCGCCAAGGCTACCCGGCATGTGCACGAGGGCGGACACTGAATAATTGCCAGGTTCGCTGAGATGATAGACCCGGGAGAGGTCAACTTCCCGAGCCAGCGTTTCCCCGGCCTTGATGGTCATCCGTCCGAACAGATCGCGACTCTTCGGAGTCACGGGTTCGTCGTGGCGATCCTTGATCAGGAAATCCAGCCACTGCTTGCGGCCGTCGCTTGCGAAATTGAGCGTCTGCCCGGCGTGGTTGGTGATGGTGACCACCGCGATGACTGGCTCGCCCGCGAGGTATTGTTTTTTACCCAAGCGCAAAGTGGCGGAAAGTTGGGAATGTGCCGCGCCGGCAAGGGCCACAACAAGGACAGAGACGCGAAAAGCCTGCATAATCATCACTCGGGAGGACTAGCCCACTCCCTGAAGTGCGTCAACCTAACGAAATAGCTGACCCGTCCGCTCGGGGCACTGCGTGATCGAAGCCCCAGGGGTGATGCGCACCTTTCCGGCCCATAAAATTTAGATTTCCGAACAATTATCCGCGTGATAACTCCATGTCCGTGAAATCGCTTCGTTGGATTCTCCCTTTTGGATTGCTGGTATTCGCCTGTCTCCAGTGCGTTCCGATTGGTCCGCCCGGTGGTGGGCCGGATCCCTACCACCGCCAAGTCAGCCGATCCATCGTGCCTGCGATGCAGGCGGGAACGGTGCGGTTGGCAGGAGCGGTGTCTGACGGGGGCAGCACCGGTGGGACCTCGCTTTCCGCCATGCTGCGCCAGGTGAATCTGCGGGTGGACATGGTGCGGAAGGGCACTTACGGGCGGCGGTCTGCCCGGTCGATGAAGCCACGCTACATCACCATTCATAGCACCCAAAACTACACGGCTGGCGCGGAGCGGCATTCCGTGGCGCTGAAACGCGGTGCCTTGCGGACCGGCCAGCGTCCGGGATATTTGATCTGGCACTTTACTGTGGAGGATCGCCAAGCCATCCAGCACATGCCCACGACCGAGCAGGGGATCCACGCGGATTTCGATGGGCCGGGGAACCGCACGTCGATCGGCATCGAAATGTGCGAGCACCGGGGTAATAACCGCGCCGCCACCACCGAGCGCACGGCGAAGCTGACAGCGGTCCTGATGAAGAAAAACGGAATCGCGCTGAGAAACGTGGTTCCCCACTATCATTGGCCGCGGAAAGGGAAACGTCCGGCCAACAAGAATTGCCCGCATTTCCTGTTGGATAACGGACGCCCCGGCGCGAAATGGCGCGGTTTCCTCAGCCGGGTGAACTATTACTACCGCCGCATCGATTCGTGACCGCCGGATTTCCCAACAGTTTTGGCAGCCCCGGCAACCGTGAGGTGGTGCTGGAGCCAGGTGTGCATTACGTCTGCCAGCGTTGCACAGCGTGTTGCAAATGGCCGGGCGACGTGCGGATCGAAGAGGCCGAGATTTCCGCGATCGCTGGGTTTCTGGGACTCACCGAGCGTCAGTTCCTCGACCGCTTCACCCGCCTGCGGACCAACCGCCAGGGACTCTCGCTCATCGAGAAGGAAAACCACGAGTGCGTCATGCTGGAGGGAAACGCCTGCCGCATCCATCCGGTGAAACCGGAGCAGTGCGCCGGATTTCCTAACAAATGGAATTTTCCCGGTTGGCGGCAGGTGTGCGAGGCCGTCCCCGTGCCGGTGGCCGGATGAATCAAGCCTCGCTTCCAGCGGCTCCGGTGAGCCGCTTCCAGATCGCACGCGGCGAGATCGATTTGCAGGCCAGCGCGGGTTTTTCAATGCAATGCCAGCTCAACAACGCCGCGATCACGGACACCGCGTAAACGATCGCCACCGAGCGCATCGAAGTCATCTGCCCGAGCTGGACGACCACGTTGATCACGATCGAGTGATAGATGTAAACCCCGTAGGAAATGTCGGTACCTCCGAGCAGTTTATGCGAGAGTGGTCGCAGGCTGTAGGCGCTGGAGATGGTCACGAAGGCCAGCAGGATCCGGGACGGGAGGTATGCCAGATAGAAAGGAAGCGTGCGATCCGCGAGGAACATGCCTTGAAAGGCGGTGAAGAGCCCGAATGCGACCAGATATCCCAGCGCTTTCCCCTCGATCCACGGTTCGAGCTTCGCGAAGTTCCGGTGGATGAGGATGCCGAGCAGGAACATCCACAAGTGCGGGATGAGCGTCACGTGCAGCAGTTTGTAGAGCATCGGCGCGCCGGTGAATCCCCCCGGGCCATTCACCTTGTGGTCCATCACGCAGAAAATCGCGAACGACGCGAAAAACAGGAATCCCATGATCCCGCCGGCCAGTTTCGTGCCACTCCGCGCGCCCCGGGTGAGGAAATGGAGGATGGGGACGAAGACGTAGAACTGGAGCTCCACGGTGATGGTCCACAGCGCACCGTTCGCCACGCCGATCCCGAATCCGCGGAATTGTTCGGGATTGTAAAACTGACAGAAACTCACCTGGCCTAACATCCAAGCGGCAAACGTCTTGGAGAACACGAAATCCGCCCCGAGGAATCCGAAGGCACTTAGTGTCACCAACGTGAAGACCAGGCAGATCCACAGCGCCGGGAAGATCCGCAGCCCACGCCGCCAGAAGTAGCCTGCCAGATCGGTCGGGTTCTTTTCATAGGACCTCGCGATCAGAAATCCACTGATCACGAAAAAAACGGGGACTCCCGGAAACATCATCAGCGCCTCGAACACTTGCCGACCCCACGCCGGAAGTTGGTTTTTCAAATCGGTATGGCCGATGGCGTGGGCGAGAACGACCTGCGCGGCGGCTAGTAGCCGGATGAGGTCGAAATTGTTATGCCGTGATGCGGAACTCATCGGTGAAGCGCTAGAGCGCAGTAGGTTGATTCCGCCGGGCAGGCGAGTCTAAATCCCCCCGGTTTTTTTTGCCGCTGGAAAGATCCGGTCCAAGTCTTAGAATGTCGAGATGGGATGGGTGATGTTTTTCGATGGAGATTGCGCGTTCTGCTCCGCTTCGGTCCGGCGTGCCGTGCGGTTTGATACCCATGAGCGGATTTCCTTCGCCCCCTTGCAAGGGAAGCTCGCCGCCGAAAAGGGATTCACCCGGTATGCGGCCAAGTCCGGCGGGTCCATGGTCCTGCTGCGCGAATCCGACAATCGCGTGTTCACCCGCAGTGATGCCATGATCGAAATGGCCCGTGCTCTCGGTGGCTGGTGGCGGATTTGCACCCTCGCCCGGTGGATTCCACGGACGTTTCGCGATTGGGGATACGATCTGATCGCGAACCACCGCTACCTTCTCGCCGGAAAATCCGACACTTGCACGGTGCCCGACCCCGCAGTGTTAAAACGGTTGCGCGATTAGTCGGCCCGCCGGGTGGTGTTTCACTCCGCCTGCGGATCGCGTGAAATCCCGGCCATTTTCGGATTGACGCTTCTCGCGGGAGCGACTTCTTTCGGTGCGCCGACTTGCTAATGAGAACAAATATCAATAAATGAGGCAGCAAACGAACTTTATGAAACCGAAATTTGTGCAATCCATGAAAGGCTCCACCTCCACCCTTCTCGCCAGCCTTGCCGTCCTGACCACCGCCGGGGCGCAGGATGCGATGACGTCGCTCGACCCGATGACGGTTCTCGGCACGAGAGAGGGGACGTTCAATCAGACGGGAGCTTCCGCTTTCGTGACGGCAGAGCAGATCCGTGCGGCAAACAGCACGAACGTCAACGTTGTGTTAGCCAAGGTGCCTGGGGTCTATGTCCGCGAGGAAGATGGATTTGGAAATTTCCCGAACATTTCTCTTCGCGGGGCAGACGGGACCCGCACTGAGAAGGTCACGGTGATGGAGGATGGGATTCTCACCGCGCCTGCGCCTTACGCCGGTCCGGCGGCCTACTACACGCCGCGGATTGCGCGGATGGCCGGGGTGGAGATTTTGAAGGGTTCTTCGCAGGTTCGCTTCGGTCCGCAGACGACGGGTGGGGTGATCAATTACCTTTCGACGGAGATCCCGGATGAGCAGACCTTCTACGCGAAGGGGACTTACGGCAGCTTCGATACGGGATTCGGGCACGTTTACTTCGGCGACACGGTGGAGACGGAAGCCGGGAAATTCGGCTATGTGCTCGAGCTATTTGGCAACCGCAGCGATGGGTTCCGCGAAATCGACAGGACCTCGGACACAACGGGATTTTCGGTGTTCGAGCCGATGGTCAAGCTCTCCTTTGAGCCGAAAACCGCACTCAAACAGCGTCTTGAGTTCAAGGCTGGCTACACTTCTTTCGACGCGGATGAGACCTACACCGGCCTGACCGAGACCGATCTGGACAACAATCCGGACCGCCGCTACGCAGGCACCCGGTTCGACAACATCGATACCGAACAATACCGGACCTATTTGAAATGGGTCGGAGAGCCGTCTGATAGCATACGGCTAGAAAGCGCCGCCTACTATGGTTACTTCAAGCGGAATTGGTACAAGCTCGACAAGGTGAAAGGCTCGGGATCGACGAGGAACATCCATGAAATCCTGGCTCCGGCGAACGGTTTCACGAATGAACTCCGCGTGCTCAAAGGCTCCGCCGCCGGAGTGCTGGACGTGAAGGCGAACAACCGCAGCTACTCGTCCTACGGCTGGCAAAACCAGGCGAATTTCAAATTTGAAACCGGCTCCGTCTCCCACGATCTCGCCGCCGGACTGCGCCTCCACTACGACTATCAGGACCGCGAACACTGGCTCGACACCTACAACGGCGATGGTGCCGGGAACTTCACCTTTGGCAACCGCACCCGGGTGGGACAGGATAACCGGTTAGAGGAAATTTTCGCCACCGCCGTCTATCTGGAAGACGAGATCAAGACCGGCTCCCTCACCCTGCGTCCCGGCATCCGCTACGAATGGTTGGAACTCGACGAGCGTAGGACCACCAACGCCACTTCCACCAAACCCGCCATCACCACCACCCAAAGCGGAACCGAAAACCTGCTGATGGGCGGGATGAGCGCGAACTATGAAATCAACGCGGAAAACTCAGCGTTTGGCGGCATCTACCGCGGAGTCAGCTCTCCCGGTGCGGGCGACTACCTGGCCGGTGTGGACGAGGAAGAGTCGATCGGCTACGAACTTGGCTACCGCTACCGCCGCGACGCTTTGAACATGGAACTGACCGGGTTCTTCACGGATTTCGACAACTTGATTTCCACGGACACCGGCATCGGAGGCGACCCGACGTTCAACGCAGGGGCTGCGGATGTCTTCGGTCTGGAATCAATCATCCAGTATGATGCCGGAAATGCCGCCGGACTCGAAGCGGGCATTCCGCTCTATGTCTCGGCCACTTGGACCCGTGCGGAATTCAAAGGTACGACTCCGGGACTCGCCGGCGGTAGCGATGGAATTTACGCCGGCGGTCGGGATGGAAATGAAATCCCCTACGTGCCGGAGTGGAAGCTCGCCGCAGGCATCGGCTATCTGGCGGAAAAATGGGGTGCAAACCTGGATGCAATTTACAGCGGCACCACTTGGGGACCTGGCTATAACGATGACGCCCGCACGGGTCGGCAAACGACTCGGGACGGAAAAATCGAAGCGCTGCTTGTCTTCAATCTTTCCGCTTACTATCAGCTCAACGAGCATTTCAAACTCGTCGGCGGGGTTCACAATCTTTTCGACGAGCGTGCCTTGGTCAGTCGCATTCCCGAAGGACCGCGGGCCAATGCGGCAAGGATGATTTATGCAGGATTCGAGACTACGTTTTGAGCTGGCGCACGCGACGCGCGAGGGGGTTGTTTTCCCGCCGGACCCGTCCTAGCGTCTCGGACCGTTTCGATGACCGCCATTTTCCATGCCCTCAATATCGGCACTCTTGCCTGCTGGCTGAGCGTGGTGGGCTTCGGGGCGGTCGCATTCGTCGTTCCGGGAATGCGCGGTGGGGTGCTTTCACCTCCCATCGAGGAGGAACCTAGTCCATTTTCCGAAGACTTCACGTTGGGGGAAGTGGCGGACTCCGGGGCGGAACTCACGGAGCAAGCTCCCAGCGCCGCCCCTGCGGAAACTCTGCCCGCACCGCCTGAGCTTCCGGAAATCTTCGACTTCTCCCCCTTGCCGGAGATTCCCGAAATCGCGATACCCACCGCCAAGCCCGCCCCGAGTGTAGTAGCGGCAGCCGTCGCCGCGAAGCCCCCGACCACCCAGCCCCGCAGAACGGCTTCCAATGCGTCCACCTCCGCCCGGTCCGGCGGTGGCGGTGCTTCGGGAACCTCGAGTTCTGGCAGTGCCAACGGCCAACCCGGCTCTGGAATGTCGGACGCGTCCCGTCTCGCCAAGGGCCGCATGCCGAAGCCCGCGTATCCCGCGCAGGCCAAGCGTAGCGGCCAGACCGGCACCGTCGTCGTCGAGTTCACCGTGGATGCGTCCGGCCGCGTCATTTCCGCGTTTGCGAAATCCTCCTCGGGCTGGCCGCTGCTCGATACCGAGGCCGTCCGCACCGTCCGCCGCTGGACATTTCCGGCAGGGGGCATCATGAAGCTCCAGCGCCCCATCGTTTTCCAACTCCGCTAGAATCACCGTGCTCGCCAACATCGTCGTCGAAAAATTCATCGAAGGCGGATGGGTCATGTGGCCCATCCTTTTCACCTTCCTGCTCTCGCTCTCCGTCATCCTCGACCGCGTCGTGTGGTGGTCCGCGCTCCAGTCCAGGATCCGCCTGGGTCTCCAGGAAAAAGCCCGTGAAGCCCTCGGCACTGGGGATTTTGCGACCGCATGGAGCCTCGGGAAAGGCACTCCGGAGCCCTACCTCGCCAACCTCCGCGAGGGCATGAGCCACGCCCACACCTCCATGCTTGCCGCCATGCAGCTGCACGCCACCCAGCTCATCGAGAAGTCCGAGGCCCGCATGTGGGTGCTCAGCACCATGATCACCCTGGCTCCGTTGTTAGGGCTCTTCGGCACTGTCGCCGGACTCATGGGATCCTTCGCCGCCATCGGCACCGACCAGCTCGCCGTCACCAAGGTCACCGGCGGCATCGGCGAGGCGCTCATCGCCACCGCCTGCGGTATCGCCATCGCCGTGATCTGCCTGCTGCCCTACAATTTTTTCCGCAAACGCGTGTCGCTCCTCCGCTCTTCGTTAGAGCGTTGGATCAACCACTCCGAGCTGCTCGTGAAATCCGCCAAGGAACACGGTCACGATCTCGAAGCGTTCGCTTCGAAGACGCAAGACCGCCTCGCTCCGAGACTCGACAAACAAGACTAAGATCCGCTGATTTTAGATCTTATGTCTTACGTCTTCCAATCTTAAGTCTTCCCACCATGCCCGTCCAACTCAACAGCGGCCCGTCCGACGACGGCCACGGAGACGAAGCGCGGATCGAGATCATCCCGCTCATCGACATTATGTTCTTCCTCCTTGCCAGCTTCATGATGGTCAGCCTGAGCATGACCCAGCTCAACCGAGTGCCGATCAATTTACCCGAAGCGTCCACGGGAGTCCCGGATCCCAAGGCCCCGCCGTTTCAAATCGCTGTGGATTCGAACGGCGTGATCACCTGGGATGCCCAGCTCGTCACCCTGTCCGAAATCACCACCCGCCTGCAGCGGGGGACCGACCCGGCGGAATCCCGGGTGCTCATTTCCGCCGATGCGGATGCCCGCCACCGCCACGTGCTGGACGTGCTCAACGCCGTGCGTGCCGCCGGCGTCGATCAGGTCAGCTTCGAGTCGAAAACTCCCCAACCCTGAGCCGTGAAGTCCAGCATCCTTCCCGTTCTCAACGCCATCGGCTGCCTGATCCTCATCGGCCTTGTCGTAGGACAATGGAAAAAGGAGCACACGCTGGTGCGCCAGACCGCGGCGCTGGAAGGGCAACTCGGGGCCGTCCGGGAACAAGCCGCCGCCGATGCGGCACGCGCCACCGCACTCGAGCGGGACATTGCCGTGTTGAAGGAGTTCCTCGAAGCGGTGCAAAAGTCCGCCGAGCAATCTGCCGCTGCCTTGGAAGCCAAGGAAATCGAAGCCAGCGGCCTGCAATCCGAATCCATCGCCGCCCGCGAGCAACTGAAAGTCTGGGAAGAAGCAATCGCCGCCCGGGATACGCGCTTGCGGGAACTCAATCAGGATCTAACCGCCACTCGTTCACGTTTGGACGAAGCGATTTCCAAGCTCAAACAGGTCAGCGACAGGTAGTTCCGACGTCCCGAGCGCGGTTGCATTCGGCTGAGAAGCGCGGGGCGTATGCGAACCGGTTGCCGACTTCTTTTCGAAGTCGAGATACCAAATTCACGGTCGGTTTGGTTGTTTGACTATATTGCCATTTCCGGATCAGCGACCGAACCTTTAAATGATGACATTAGCAAAATGTTATACTGTTTTGTTACCCGTTTGGACATCCCCCATGGACTCGCACCAAGTCACTCAGCCACCTCGTTCTCCATCCTTATTGTTCGTCCTTTGTCGCCAATCGAAAAAAGGTTGCCGCTGTTGAGCCTCCCCGCTTCGTTATCAGCCCCTGATAGTTGGGTTTTCCCTCTCACGATCCCGTGGTTGATTTTCCGTTCTCCTCCTACCTCCCTATCCCCTAAAATTACCAAAAAAATATGAAATCTAAATTTCAAAACCATCGTGGCCTTGCTGGCCGTTCCTCCAACTTCTTCGGTCTCGCCACCATCGCTCTATGCCTCGCGGGCGCGGGGCAAGCCGTAGCACAATCCACTTGGTCAGGTGCGACTAACTCCAAATGGAATGAAGCCGGAAACTGGAATGTCCTGCCAGTCGCCAGCGCGACCTTAAACTTTGGCGGTGAACCACTCAACTTTCCTACCGACAACGATTTTGTCGGATTGACCACTGGCACCATCAACTTCACCAACAACGGATTGGACATCGCGGTGGTTGGTCCGCCAGCGGGAACGGGCGATGTGCCCTTCACCCTCGGCACCCTTGGCCAGACCGTCACTCTGGGCGGAAACATCAACACGACACCCATCGCGACGGGTGGAGTGGCACTCACTGACATCGTCAATCTCAATTTGATTCTCAATGCCAACAGGAGCATCGGCACCAGCGGTAACCACAGCGTGACCGTCAATGGCGTCATCAGCGAGACAGGCAGTGAGCGCAGTCTGACCAAGGGAGGCTCATTCCCATCCGGGACTCTAACCCTGACTGAAAATAACACCTACACCGGCTTCATGATCATTGAGAATGGCACCGTGACGGTTTCGAAAATTGCCGACTCGGGCGCCAGCAATCTTGGATACGGCACCCAAATCACCATGGGTTTTGGAACTTCGACAGGCAATTTGAACTACATCGGCAGCGGTGACACCACGGCCCGGAAGATCCAACTCGGCAGTTCAAATCCAGCCCAAGTCGGCAACCCCGGAGGGGGCAGCATCACCGCCAGCGGTGCCAATGGCGGAACCGGCCTGATTTTCACCGCTCCTACATTCATTCAGACAGTGAGCAGCACCGCAGGCTCACGAACTTTGACTCTGCAAGGCACAAACACCGATGCCAACCAGATCCTCGGCAGCATTGTGGATGTGGACACCGATGGATCTACGCTAACCAATATTTCGAAGACGAACCCAGGCCTCTGGATACTCGCCCCCGCCACTCCGAGCACCTACACCGGCTCCACGACCGTGACTGACGGAACGCTGGCAGGCATTGGCACCAACGCCTTTGGCAGCACCTCTACGATCAGCATTGGCGGTTCCGGGACCCTCAGTCTGCGCGGCGATGCCAGCACCAGTTTCGTCAAAACCAACGACAGTTCTCCCTACTCTGTGACAGCGAGCGCAAACGGCGCCAGCATCAACGTGAATCAGGCGACCCCCGCCGGAACAGGTGCGAAGACCATGTCCATCGGCAATCTTGGCAGCTCCTCCACCGCCAACACCTATCAGCTCAATTTCACCGGAGCCAATAACACCAGCCTCAGCATCGGAGCGGTGACCGGTGCAGCGAGCACCTCCGCGACCACGCTCGGCGCGGTGACGATCAACAACAACATCGCGAGCGGCGGAACGCTGACCGTGGCCAGTTACACCAGCGCCAATGCGGGGACTTCTGCGGGAGCGGGTGAAACGGTCAACTTCGGCGGCGCGGGAATCATGATCGTGACCGGAGCGATCACCCCGAGTGCGAACCCCTTGGCTCTCACAAAAAGCGGTAGTGGAACCGTGCGTTTGGATGGTGCCAGTGCCTACACCGGCCTCACCAGCGTCACCGGTGGTGCTTTGCATCTCAACAACGCGAGCGCTCTGCCAGCCAGCGGCACGCTCACCCTCAACGGTGGGGTGCTTGGTCTGGGGACTGGTGATTTCAACCGGCCCCTTGGAGCTGCGAGCGGGCAGGTCAACATTGCTGGAAACAATTCCGGTTTTGCCGCCTACGGAGCGGACCGGATCGTGAATCTCGGCGGCGCATCCGCCAGCGTGACGTTCGGTGCGGGGAACTTCTTCACTACGGGGTCCGTTCTCGTTCTTGGAGCCACCACTGCCACCCACACCGTGGATTTTCAGAATCCTGTGGCATTGACAGGCACCCGCTTCTTCCGCGCGGATAATGGTTCCGCTGTCGTGGATGCCCGCTTGAGTGGAGCCATCACTGGCAGCACCACCTTTTCCAAAACGGGCCTTGGAACATTGGAACTCACCAACACTGGCAATGGCTGGACCAATACCACCTTTATCGACAGTGGCACCCTCCGACTGGGTGCGGCTGATGTGTTGCCAAGCACCACCGTGAATATCAAACGCGCCGCCGGAGGTGGAAACACCAGTGGTATTCTGGATCTCAACGGATATAGCGAGACCATCGGAGCACTGGCGCTGGGAGAGAACGGAAATGATACCGTCCTCCCTGCCCAGACTCCTTCCGTGGTCAACTCGAGCATCACCCCTGCGACTCTCACCCTGGGTGGGGCGCTCACTTACGATTCGGGTAGCGTCAATCAGAATGGTCAAGCGACCATCTCCGCCAACCTGGCTACCGGTATCACCGGCAACCGAGACATCAATGTGGAAGATGGCAGCGCCACTGAAGACCTCGTCATTTCCGGCGACCTGACCGGCGATGCCATCACGAAACTAGGACTGGGAACCTTGGTTCTCACAGCCCCGAAACACACCGGCAATTCCACGGTGAGTGCTGGCACGCTTACTCTCGGAGCTGCCAATTCGAACAACAACGCCTCTGCGGTCACCGTCGCGTCGGGTGCAGTTCTCAACCTCACCTATGCTGGCACCGACTTCGTGACGGGCTTGACCATCGCGCCCAACCCGCCGCTCGCCAATGGCGTTTACGGCGCAGCCGATTTCCCGGGGATCATCACCGGGACCGGCACCAT
>JBOFET010000358.1:0-9417 GCA_051648225.1 Luteolibacter sp. | reverse complement strand
CAAACAACCGCCCCTGCCTCCGAGCTGGCTACCCGCCCATCCCTTCGACAACACCGAGATGAATGTCCGCGACGAAATACATGTCAGCGGCGTGTGGAAGCGCCGCGACGAGGTGACGATCCGCAATGAAATCGGCCGTGAATACGCCTGCTCGGAGAACATCGACATCCAGATCGGTCGCGTCCTTGCAAGGCTGCAGGAAATGGGCGAGCTCGAGAACACCTACATCTTCTACACCGCCGATCACGGAATCGCCATCGGCCGCCACGGCCTGCAAGGGAAACAAAACCTCTACGAGCACACCTGGCGCGTGCCCATGATCGTCAAAGGCCCGGGCATCAAGCCCGGCAGCCGGCTGCCCGGAAACATCTACCTCGGCGACCTTCTTGCCACCTTCTGCGACCTCACCGGAGTCGCCGCCCCGGAAACCAACGAAGGCACCAGCTTCAAGTCCGTGCTTTTCGGCAAAAAACAAACCATCCGCGAAACCCTCTACGGCGTGTACAGCGGCGGCGGCAAACCCGGCATACGCGCCGTCCGGCAGGGCGATTGGAAACTCATCGAATACGAATCTCCCGGCACCCGCGAGACGCAACTCTTCAACCTCAGGGACAACCCGCACGAACTTCTAGCAGAGCACCGCGACGCAACAGCAACCAACCTCGCCGCCGACCCGCAACACGCCGACAAGCTGGCCGCGATGCGCATGCTTCTCCTTGCCGAGATGCGCCGCCTCGGGGATCCCTACCGCTTTTCCGGCCAACCCGATGACGGACTCACCCCGCCAAAGTATCAGCATAAAAAAAAGCCATGAAACACACCAAGCTCGCATTCTCATGCATCGCAGCCATTTGCCCTTGGCCTCCCATTAGTGCAATCGCCTCTGGCGCACCTGCGACTAAACCTAACATCCTCGTCATCCTCGCTGACGATCTCGGCTATGGTGATGTGCGATGTTATAATCCCGAGCGCGGAAAAATTCCCACCCCACACATCGACAAACTGGCATCACAGGGCATGCGTTTCTCCGACGGGCATTCTTCGTCTGCCGTTTGTACTCCGTCCCGCTACACGCTGCTCACCGGTCGCTACCATTGGCGCACGCGTTTGCAGAACGGCATCGTCGGTGTGTTCGATGCGCCGCTCATCGCACCGGACCGCATGACCATTGGCACCCTTGCCAAACAGCACGGCTATCGGACGGCGACTATCGGAAAATGGCATCTCGGATGGGACTGGCCGATTCCCGAATCCCAAAAGCGCCTCTTTTCGGCCTTCGGAAAAAAAGGCGAGGAGGCGGAAGCGAGTGAGAATCACAAGGCGGCGTGGAACGAGGTCTTTTCCAAACCGATTCCCGGCGGCCCGACATCGCGGGGCTTTGACGAGTATTTCGGCACCGATGTTCCGAACTGGCCTCCGTTCTGTTTCATCGAAAACGACCGGACCCAGGGCATTCCCAGCACGCTGCTGGCGGTTCGGCTGTTAGGAGAAAACCAAGCCAGCCGCCAAGGGCCTGCTTTGCCGGGATGGACCTTTGAGCCGATCTTGCCGGCCTTGGGTGACCGCGCCTGCGATTTCATCACCCGCCATGCCAAGGCCAAGCAACCGTTCCTTCTCTACCTGCCACTGACCACGCCGCACACCCCACTCGCGGTCAATCCATCTTGGAGTGGCAAGAGTGGACTTAACAATGCCGCTTCGGACTTGATCATGGAGACCGATGATATCGTGGGGCGCGTGTTGCAAACTCTTGAAGCATCCGGTGTTGCTGGTGAAACCCTCGTGCTGTTCACCAGCGATAACGGTTTCGCTCCTTATGTCGGCGCGAAAGACCTCGAAAAGCGCGGCCATTTTCCCAGCGGACCGTTGCGTGGCTACAAGTTCGATGTTTGGGAAGGCGGCCACCGTGTTCCGTTCATCGTCCGTTGGCCGGGTGCTGTGAAGCCCGGTAGCGTCTGCGATCAGTTAGTTCACCAAGCCGACATCCTGAAAACACTGGCAGATGTCATTGGCACGAAACTACCTGACGATGCTGGCGAAGACAGCTTCAGTCTATTGCCACTGTTGAAAGGCGATGAAAGCCCGATTCGCCCACATGCCGTCAGTTGTTCCGTCAAAGGGGTGCCGGGCCTGCGCCATGGTGATTGGAAGTTTATCCCCGGTGAAAAGCCCGAACTTTACAACCTCGCGGCGGACATCGGCGAAAAGAACAACCTTGCCAGTGAGATGCCCGAGCGGATCGCGGAAATGCAAAAGATGTTAGAAAAACTTATCACCGATGGCCGCAGCACACCCGGCGCGAAACAGAAAAACGATGTCGAAGTAATCCGCCATCAAGCGAATCAAAAAAGGCGAAACAGCAAGAAATGAAATTTCTTGGCCTCATCGGTTTCATGCTGGCATCAGCGGGAAAAGGCACCTCGATATCGCTGACACTTTCCACGCAGGGCGGAACTTTAGAAGCGTTGCAGGGTTTGGAAACTTCGCTTCGGATTCAATCTTCGGAAATCCGGGTTGCAATGGCTTACAACGAATGGAACCGCCGAATGAAGTGACGCAAAAGGAACTATCATGAAACAGATACTCATCCTCCTCAACGCCCTGCTGCTTGTGCCGCTGGCCTCGCTCCACGCTACCGATACACCCGCGAGGACGCCCAACATCATTTTCATCCTCGCCGATGACCTTGGCTGGACGGATGCCGGCACCTACGGCAGCAAATTCCACGAAACTCCGAACATCGACAAACTCGCGGGCGAAGGGATCAAGTTCATGAGCCATCACCACTGCCAGAATTGCCAACCCACCCGCGCCGCCTTGATGAGCGGCCAATACGGCGCGCGCACCGGGGTTTATACTGTTGGCGGCATCGACCGTTTCGATTGGAGCTCACGCCCCTTGCGCCCTGTGGACAACAACAAAGCTCCCTCGCTCGAAACCATGACCATCGCCGATGCCTTGAAACAATCAGGCTACGCCACCGCCATGTTCGGGAAATGGCATCTTGGCGAGGACAAGGGATACCACCCCGCCGACCGCGGCTTCGATGAAGCCATCGTGAGCAACGGCAGGCATTTCGATTTCGCAACGAATCCGAAAACGGAGTATCCGAAAGGCCAATACCTCGCGGACTTCCTAACCGACCGCGCCGTGGATTTCATCCGTCGGAAGAAAGACGCCCCCTTCTTCCTCTACCTGCCGCATTTCGGGGTTCACAGCCCCTTCGATGCTCTCAAGGAAGATGAACAGCGCTTTGCGAACAAGAAGCCCGCGGGCGGACATGGCAACACGACTTATGCAGGGATGATCTACTCCGTCGATCGTTCGGTGGGGCGCATCTTGGCTCTGCTAGATGAGTTGAAAATCGCCGGGAATACCGTGGTGATTTTCTCCAGCGACAACGGCGGCGTCGGTGGCTACGACAGGCCGGACGGCCTCATCCGCGACCCCGGTGTCCTTGCGAAGAAACAGGCAGCCAGCGTTACAGACAACGCGCCGCTCCGCAGCGGCAAGGGCTCGCTTTACGAAGGCGGCACCCGCGTGCCCTTCATCGTCCGCTGGCCGGGTGTGGCCAAGCCCGGCTCCACCTGCGAAATCCCGACCGCTCACGTGGATATCTTCCCTACTTTCCTCGAACTCGGCTCCGCACCCAAACCGCGTCAGGTGCTCGACGGTGAGAGTCTTGTGAAACTTGTCCGGGATCCCGCCGGGAAGCTGCAGCGCGACGCCATCTTCCAGCACTTCCCCGGCTACCTTGGTTCCAGCACCGGCAGTTGGCGCACCACTCCCGTCAGCCTGATCCAGATGGGCGACTGGAAACTGATGGAGTATATCGAGGACGGAAAGCTCGAGCTCTACAACCTCCGCGACGACATCGGCGAGACCAAGAATCTCACTGCGGACATGCCGGACAAGGCAAAGGAGCTCCACGGCCGCCTCATCGCCTGGCGCAAGGAAATCAACGCGCCGATGCCAACCAAGAACGATGGGAAAGCGTCAGAAAAGCCGAAGAAAAAGGGCAAGGGTAAAAAGAAGGCGGACGACGAGTGAAGCATTTAGTCCAAGCCAAACAGACATCTGATACCGGTGATTCCAACTGCACCGGAAAAAGCGTGCGATTCTGCGATCCGCAGCATTGAACCGTTGAAATAAAATTCTCCATGCAAAACCCGATATAATAAATGAACCTCTCCCTAAATCTCCTCACCGCGCTACTGCTCGCGCCGCTGGTCGCTTTGGCGTCCGCACAGCCAAGCGAAAAACCTCGTCCCAACGTTCTCTTCATCGCTGTGGATGACCTGCGTCCGGAGCTCGGTTGTTATGGTGATAGCGAGGCTAAGACTCCTCACATCGACAAGTTCGCAGCACAAGCCATGCGTTTCGACAGAGCCTACTGCCAAGTGGCCGTCTGCGGTGCTTCCCGTGCCAGTCTGATGACAGGGATTCTGCCGACCTCAAAACGCTTTTTGAATGCACGCACCCTTGCCGAAAAGGATGCGCCTGACGCGGTAACCTTACCACAGGCGTTCCGGGAGGCTGGATACACCACCCTCTCGAATGGCAAAATTTTCCATCATCCCGAAGACACCGGGAAGAGAAGCTGGAGCGAACCCGCTTGGTCGCCAAAGAATCCGGAAGCGCCTACGCTTGGTTTGGATCCGGAAACGAACCGTCGACTTTCCAACGATAAGCGAGGTCGCATCTTCGAGTCGCCCGATGTGCCCGACGCTGCCTATCCCGACGGTAAAACCGCTTTAAAAACGATTACCGACCTCCAGCGTCTTAAAAAAGACGGCAAGCCGTTCTTCCTCGCCTGCGGCTTCCTCAAGCCCCACATGCCGTTCTACGCCCCTAAAAAATACTGGGATCTCTATCAGCGCGAAGAAATCAGAATCGCCGATAACAGAACCCGTCCGGCGAAGGCTCCCAAGCAGCTCAAAGGCAGCGGCGAGTTCCGCTCGTATCACCTCGCGGATTTCGACGAAAACTCCGAGGACTTCCACCGCATGATGCGCCATGGCTATCTCGCCTGCACCAGCTACACGGACAAACTCATCGGCGATGTCCTCGCCGAACTCGAGCGCCTGGACCTTGCTGACAACACCATCGTCGTCCTCTGGGGGGATCACGGCTGGCACCTCGGTGAGCACAGTTTCTGGGGCAAACACAACACCATGCACCTTTCCACCCGCATTCCTCTGATCCTTAAAGTGCCCGCGAAGAAACCGGGAAACACTCCAGCACTAGTCGAATCATCCGACCTGTTTCCCACCCTTTGCGCCGTTGTCGGCATCAAGCCTCCGCCCACGGTTCAAGGGCGTGATTTCAGCCAACTCTTGGACCAACCCCAAGCCACTTTCCGCGAAGCCATTTACAACCGTTTCGGTCAAGGCGACGCCATCATCACGGATCAATTCAATTACACCAGCTATGGAAAGGAGCAGATGCTCTACGACCTAAAAAACGATCCTGAGGAAAATACCAACGTCGCAGGCAAGCCCGAGCACGCAGAGACTCTCGAAAAAATGAAAAATTTCCTCAAACAACGGCAGCAAGAAGCAGAACAATATAAATCCGAAAGCTCTCCCCGCGAAGCTCGCCCACAAAAGTGATGAACCCATCTGCGGGTAAAAAATCTTCTCCATTTTTACCCCAAAATTTCACTAACCCAATCTGCCCATGAAACTAACAGTCATCCTATTTCTTTCTCTAACGTCCATCCTCAGCGCCCAGGAACCTTCACTAAAACCAGCTCCACCCAAAAAAGTCTTTAGCACTCCCGCACCGACCCAGCCGCCGCTTCTATCTGCTGACATCGCCAAGCTGCCGGAAGGAGCTGATCAACTCGATCTTTACCTGCTCATCGGCCAATCCAATATGAAAGGACGCGGAAGAATGCCCACCGAGTCGAAGCGTAATCCACGCATCGTCATGATGCATCTCATCGACGACTCGTGGTATATCGCGCGCCATCCGATCCATCTCACGGGTGATGCGAAAACCTTCGTCGGCCATGACAATGCGGGCGTCGGACCAGGCCTCGCCTTCGCCGAAGTTTTGATAGAAAAAAATCCCAAATCTGCCATCGGACTCATTCCCTGCGCCGTCGGTGGCTCACCGATCCAAGTCTGGCAAAAAGGCCAAAAACTCTACGATGATTGCCTTCGTCGCGCTAAACTCGCCTTGCAACAAACCGCTTCCGTCAAAGCCCGCATTCGTGGCGTCCTCTGGCTCCAAGGCGAATCCAATGCAAACGCGGTTGATCTAGCGGTACACGAAGCCAAGCTCCTCAATCTCGTCGATCAACTTCGTGCCGATCTCTCCCAGCCCGATCTACCATTCATCGCCTGCACTATCGGCGAAATGGGAACTCCTGCTAAACTCGTCGACAAAACATTGATGAACCATATCCTACTCGATTTACCAGCGAAACGACCCGCCACCGCCTGTGTCGATGCCCGCGACGTGAAGACCCACATTGGCGATAGTGTTCACTTCGACACCGCCGCGCAGAACGAAATCGGCAAACGTTTCGCAGCGAAAATGAGCGAATTACACTCCAAGTAAAAAATCATCAGTAGCGGAGGAATGAAGAATCCTCCTTCGTAAATGAAATGGTCCTGCCACACGGAGGCAGAAGCATGTTGATGATCCGCAACGCGATGACGGCTATGCTACGCTCCAGTCAGAATCTTCACTTGGTAGGATTGAATTTGCCGCATCTCTGCGTTTCGCGGTTGGACGTTTGGATATGCGGCCTCATGCTGCGCACATGATTTCTCAAGGTCCGCTGTCGCAGAAGATTTTCGCCGTCGCTAAGCAATACATTCCCGGTGGGGTGAACTCTCCGGTGCGGGCGTTTCGCAATGTGGGAGGGGAGCCGTTTTTTGTGCGTCGGGCTGCGGGTAGCCGCATAGAGGACATCGATGGGAAGCACTACATCGACTACATCGGTTCGTGGGGGCCTAACATTTTAGGGCACGCGCCGGTGGTGATTACGAACACGATCCACGAGGTGGCGAAGAGCGGGATTTCGTTTGGCATTCCGAATATGTTCGAGGTGGAAATGGCGCGGACGATCTGCGACTGGGTGCCGTCGGTGGAGAAGGTGCGGATGTGTAGCTCCGGGACGGAGGCGACGATGTCTGCGATCCGGCTGGCGCGGGGATACACGAAGCGGGACTGCATCGTGAAGTTTAACGATTGCTAGGAAATTGCTTTCCCGGTGAAGGCCGTTGAAAGAGCCGGTGGCCGGACCGCAGGCGGGGGAAAAAGGGGTTGCGGTCGATGCCTCGGGCGATGTTTTCGAGCGACTCGCCCATCAGCAGGGTGGGGATGCCGCAGGCGAATTCCACCACCTCGATGCCGCGGCGGAGGTCGCCACGCGCTTCTGAGAGGGTTTTTCCATGTTCGGTGGCGATGCCGAGGCTGAGTTCTTCGAAGGCGTCCTCGAGGAGGATTTTCGCCCGGAAAAGCACCTGCACGCGCTCGTTAGGCGGGGTGTCCCGCCAGTCTGGGAAGGCGGCTTTGGCCGAGGCCACCGCCATGTCCACCTCCGCCGCGCCGCACATCGGGACGCTGGCGATGACGCTGCCGCGGGAGGGATTGAAGACCGGGCTGCCGGTTTTGTTGACTGGATTCACCCACTTGCCGCCGATGTAGAGCGGGCAGACTTGGTTTTCGGATGAACTCATTTGGGTTGAAGGGCGTAGCTTTGAACGATTGACGCTGGTTCAGCTTGTTCCGTGCCACTCCGGCAAGTCCACAATCCTTAAGCTCGATTCATGATCGGGCTTCCTGGGATGCAAGCATTGAGGCGGATGGGAACAAGGTCACCGCCGCTCTGGAGTCAGCGCTTGCGCCATCCTCCGCATTGTGGAATCCCAACCTTTCGATACTCCTGGGGAATTCCGCTGCCCCACAAATCCGCGTCTGCGGGTCCGCCTCAGTCGTTATTGGGGTCGCCTCACTTTGCTCAGGATCCTTGGCCCTTGCCGGAGAGCGTGATATCGAACGGATTCTCCAGCGTTTCACTGCTGTATATGTGAAGTGTCCCAAGTCTGACTCCAAGACCCTGTAGCCTGAAGGTCAAATTGACGGTGATGGTTATGCGAAGGCACCGGGGAAGCCGCCGTGGGATTCGATCACCTTGTCGATCTGCGGCATGGTCTTCTGCGTCTCCGCGATGGCGATCAGCATGCGCTGGTAGTGGCGGAGGTCATCGGTGGTGAGGGTGCGGCCTCTGCGGTCCTTGAGCCATTTCTCGGCGGGTTGGTAGCCGCCGATGGTGTGACTCCAGACTTCCGGGGAAATGTCCTTGAAGTGTTGGAGCTGGTTGATCGAGACGAGACCCTCTTTGTAGCTGGGGAATTTCTTGGTGCCGAAGTTTTCATCCACGGTGTTGTCTCCGCTGATGGGGAAGCCGTGGCGGTTCTCGGTGAGTTCCGGCGCGGCCTCGGCATCCAGCAGATGGAGGGCGGCGAGTTTCTGGCCCAGCGGAATGAGTGCCTCGAAGACGGCGCGGCCCTTGGGCAGCGGGATGCGCGGGAAGTCGATCTTGAGGAAATCCTTGTAGCGCTCCCGGTAAGCGGGGCTGTGAAGGATGGCGTAGATGTATTGGAAAATATCCTCGGGAGAAACCTTGTGGGGTAAGCCGTGGTATTGGCCGGTCTTCTCATCGTAGGGCAGTGGCGGCAGCTTGTCCTTGCCCGCCATCTCGCTGAGTTCCGTGGAGTAGTCCTTGATCAGGAAACGCTGCGTGTTGAGCGCGGCGGCCAGCTTCTTGAGGAAGTCTTCCGAGAAGTTCGGGACGCGGTAGGCTTTTGGCTTCCCGGCTTCGGCGGTACCAGCTTCGGGGTAAAGATACAGAGGGAAGGCGTAGTTCACTTCCTTGGACGAAATGGAATGATGCTGGATGAGTCCGTCGATGGCGAAAACATGACTGAACTCCTCGATCTCCACGTTTCTGCATGTGGAAAGTCCAACCGCCCCTTCTTGGGTGAGATGCCTTAGCACTTCGGCGCATGGTGACGCGTAAATCCCCCGAGACCTTCCCGTGTAGTATGTCCACTGCGGGTCGAAAGGTCGATATGACATAGGGCGGATCAAGTCCGGGTCGCAATGAGTTCGATTCACGTCCGCTTGTGCCGTCACTACTTTCCAGTCCCGCGCGTCTTTCCCGAGTTTGAATCGTGCTCTTGCAGACTCGATATCCATCGACGCGAAATCCTTCAGCCTTTTCAGCAAGACATCCCGATCCGTGTCCACTGCCAATTCATCTCTAGGGAAACGCTGATTTAATCCGACTCGCCTCCAAGCAAAAATCCGATAGCGTTTGTCATGGAGCACCAACAGGGATTTTCGGAATTCGAATTCGCAGGAAAACGCAAGGTCACACGGCGCGAGAAGTTCCTCGCG
>JBOFET010000357.1:0-5000 GCA_051648225.1 Luteolibacter sp. | reverse complement strand
GGCATGTCGCCACGCTGGAGGACGTCTTCGTGGAACTGACACGGCGGGATTGAAGGCGCCTCCGCTTCTTCCAAATCTGCCGAAAAACGCAGCTCTCGCAGCACCGGAACATCGGCAGGAGCCCACGCCAAGCTGTCGAAATCGGCGGGGAAAACCCAAAGCACTCGATCATGCTCAAGCGCCTGCAAGGTTCCCGAAACGATTTTGCATAAAAAGGGACACAGCCGGATGGTCGTTTCTCCGTAGTTCCAGATGACAGGGAGGAGAGGACTCAAGACTTCCGCAAGCACTGCAAGTTCCTCACCCAGCTCACGGACGAGGGCGGTTTCCGCAGACTCGCCGGGTTCCACCTTGCCACCCGGAAATTCCCACAGCCCGCCAAGATGCTTGTCCATCGGACGCTGGCAGGCGAGGTAGGCACCTTCTGGATTTTGGATCACACCGCAAACGACTTGGACCATGGCAAGGACAGTTGGATGGAAACGTGGACACCCCAAAACAAAAAACCGCCGGAGATCACTCCGGCGGTCTTGGTAGAATGGGTCGAGCAGATTCGATCAGGCGAGGGTGCCTTCGTCTTTCTTCTCCTTGTCGCATTTGCCCTTTTCGCAATCGCCAGCAAGGGTGCCTTCTTCCTTCTTGTCCTTGTCGCATTTGCCCTTCTCGCAATCGCCAGCGAGAGTGCCTTCTTTTTTCTCTTCGTCCTTTTCCTTATCCTTCTTCTCGCACTTACCGCAGTCGGCGATGAGCGTTCCTTCCTTCTTTTCTTCCTTTTCCTTGTCCTTCTTCTCGCACTTGCCGCAATCGGCGATGAGGGTGCCTTCTTCTTTCTTTTCCTTGTCGCACTTGCCCTTTTCGCAGTCTTCGGCGAATCCGGCAGGGATGAACATGAACGATGCGCAGAGCGCGGTGAGGAGCAGTTTCATAATGGTTGTGTGTTGATGTTGGTTTAACTAAGTGGCATATTAAAAATACCCAGCGTGAGAGCCACGCAAGGCGATTTTATTCAGAAAAACTTCGCAAAGCGCGAAATTCATCCGCCGATCCTGAACAAAACGCCGCCAGACGCAAAATGTTTCTCTAAAATCCCAAGAATTCTCCACCTCAGACCAAGTGCGTGATTGAGCTTGGCCCGGCGGGGGTTCTGTCCTACTTCCGGCTCCCGCGCCGTGTCCTTCACTCTCCTTGCCACCGATTCCACCAGCTCGGCCCGCTGCGGTCGCCTGGAGCTGCCTCACGGGACCGTCGAAACACCGATTTTCATGCCGGTCGGCACCCAAGGGACGGTCAAAACGCTGCATCCCGCCGAACTCGAAGAACTCGGCGCCCAGATCATCCTCGGAAACACCTACCACCTCTGGCTGCGGCCCGGCCACGAGCTGATCCGCGAGCTCGGCGGCCTGCACGGCTTCAGCACCTGGCAAAAACCCATGCTCACCGACTCCGGCGGATTCCAAGTCTGGTCGCTGGCGAAACTCCGGAAAATCACCGAGGAAGGCGTGCGTTTCCAAAATCACCTCGACGGCTCGAAAATGCTGCTCACCCCCGAGCTCAGCATGGAAATCCAAGGCGCACTCGGCTCGGACATCGCCATGCTCTTTGACGAGTGCCCGCCCTACCCGTGCGACGAAGCCTACGCCGCGAAGTCCCTCGCCCTCACCAGCCGCTGGGCCAAGCGTTGCAAGGACTGGGTCACCGCCCACGAACCGCGCTCCGGCACAGGCCGCCAGCGCCATTTCGGCATCGTCCAGGGCTCGATCTACGCGGACTTGCGCGAGCAATCGGCCCGCGAGCTCGTCGAACTCGGCTTCGACGGCTACGCGATCGGCGGCGTTTCCGTGGGCGAGCCGGAGCACGAAATGTTCCGCGCCATCGACAACGCCGTGCCATTTCTCCCCCACGACAAGCCCCGTTATGCGATGGGCCTCGGCACCCCGCCGCAGATCCTCGAAATGATCGCCCGTGGGGTGGATATGTTCGATTGTGTGATGCCCACCCGCATCGCCCGCCATGGCATGGCCATGACTCTGGACGGGCCGATCAACATCAAAAACCTGATCCACGCCCAGGACCCGCGGCCGATTTGTGAAAGCGCCCATCCGCACGTCGCCGGATTCTCCCGGGCCTACTTGCGGCACCTTTTCCGGGCGGGTGAAATCCTAGGTTTGCGGTTGCTTTCCTTCCACAATCTGCATTTCTACCTCTCCCTCGTCGCTGGCGCGAGAGATGCCATCACTGCGGGGAACTTCTCCGTTTACAAAGATTCATTCGTCCAACGCTACACTCGATCCACTTCCTCATGACCCTCTCACTCGCATCCGTTGCCAGCTCCTTCCTCGCTCAAGCCGCCCCCGCTCCTACCGGCACCCAGAGCCTCCTCGGCAGCCCGTTCGTCATGATGGGCCTCATGGTCGTGATGTTCTATTTCCTGCTGATCCGCCCTCAGCAGAAGCAACGCAAGGAAATGGCGGAGCGCATCGCGTCCCTACAATCCGGCGACAAGGTCGTCACCACTTCCGGCATCCACGGCATCGTCCACAACGTCAAGGAGCACACCGTGGTCATCAAGATTGCCGAGGGCACCATGGTTGAGTTCGACAAACCCGCCGTCGCCACCGTCCACAAGAAGGACACCGCTGCGAAGTAACACCTGCTCCCCTACCGGAGCTTTCATTTTAAAAACCGCCTACGCCCACCATGCTCGCCGCCACTTCATTATTCAATGACCCGCTGACTCTGTTCCTCATCGGCTTGACGCTGATGATTCTGTTCTTCTGGTATTTCGCCACCGAGGTGGAGCGCCGGAAACGGAATGTCGGCACCGTCCTGTTGATTGGAATCGTCGCCCTCTGCGTGGCGGCCGCCACCCCGCCGAAGGAGCGCCTGAAGGGCGGCATCGACATCCTCGGTGGCTCCGCATTCTCGCTGCGCATCCAGCCCAAGGAGGGCGACAACGGGGAAAAAATGCCCATCACCGTGCCTCAAGTGGAGCAGGCCATCATGGTCATCGAGAAGCGCCTGAACAGCATGGGCACCGCCGAGCCATTGATTGCCCGCCAAGGCGCCGACGGCATCCTTGTCCAGATGCCCGGTGCCACCACCGAGGAGTCTGCCAAAATCCGCACCACCCTGGAAACCGTCGCCAAGCTGCAACTCCACAAAGTCAGCCCGCGCAACGACGAGGTTGGAGCGGATGGCAAAAGCCTCGCCCAACGGGTTTTTGACGGCTCAGAAAAAGAGCCCGGCTACCTCGCCTTCAATCACAAGAGCAAGGATCAGGATGGCAAAGAATTCCAGCGCCCCATCCTCCTCCGGCGCATGGCCGCGCTCGGCGGATCGGACATCGCAAACGCCACCCCTTCCCCCCAGCAGAACGACGCGGTCGCCATCACGCTCAACGGCGGCGGTGAGGACAAAATGATCGCCCTGACCAAGGACATGCGCCCCGGCGTGGACCGCATCGCCATCGTGCTCGACGGCGAGGTCATCAGCGCCCCCACCGTGAATCAAGTCCCGCTCGGCAAGCAGTTCATCATCGAGGGCCTTCGCGAACCCGGCGAAGTGCAAGAACTCGCCAACTCGCTGATGAACCCGCTGGAAAACGCGCTCGTCGTCGAGGAAATGCGCAATGTCTCCCCCACGCTGGGAGCGGCTGTCGTCCAGCAGGGCCTCGTCGCCGGGGGACTGGCTCTCCTTCTCACCTTCATCCTGGTGCTCTTCTACTACCGCGTGTCCGGCCTCATCGCCATCATCGGGCTGATCGTCAACACGGTGATCCTCTTCGGGGTGATGGCCATGTTCGGCTTCACCTTCTCGCTGCCGGGCATCGCCGGCATCGTGCTCACCATCGGCATGGCCGTGGATGCGAACGTGCTCATCTACGAACGCCTTCGCGAGGAAATCGCCGCAGGCAAGTCGCTCAAAACCGCCATTGATATGGCTTACGAAAAGGCCTTCACCGCCATTTTCGACTCGAACCTCACCTCCTTGATCACCGCCGTCATTCTGTTCGCACTTGGCAGCGGCCCGATCAAGGGCTTCGCCGTCACGCTCACCATCGGCCTGCTGGCCTCGATGTTCTCCGCCATCCTCGTCACCCGCGTCCTGTTCCGCTGGGGCATGGACTTCGGGCTGTTCAAGAAGCTCACTTTCCTCGACCTCATCAAGGCTCCGAACTACGACTTCATGGGCAAGCGTAAAATCGCGATCTGGCTGGCCATCGCCACCCTCATGATTTCCATCGCCGCATTCGCCGTCCGCGGCGAGCGCTCGCTCGGCATCGACTTCACCGGTGGCACCCGCATCCAGTTCCTGCTTGGAAAGGAAACCTCGGTGTCTCTCGCCGACGTGCAGAAGGTCCTCGACGGCATGCAGCTCTCCAAAGCCGCCTACCCCCAGCAAGAGTCCAACCTGACCACCGGTGCCATGCTCACCATCCGCAGCGCCACTCCAGACGCAGGGGCGATCGTTGCGAAACTCAGAGAAACCATCCCCGTGCTCGGCGAAAAGAAGCCGGACTCACAAAACTTCAAGATCGACGTCAGTCAGGAAGAAGTCTCCGCCGTCATCGGTGGGACCTTCCTCACCCAGTCACTCATTGCCATCGGCCTCGGACTCTTGGGAATCGTCCTCTACATGACCGCGCGGTTTGAGTTCTCGTTCGCCCTCGGTGGCTTCGTCGCCATTTTCCACGACATCATCATCTGCGTCGGAATCGTCGTGCTGATGGGTGGAGAGCTGTCGCTTATCCACGTCGGCGCCGTGCTCACCATCGCCGGTTATTCCATCAACGACACCATCATCGTCTTCGACCGGATTCGCGAGACCCTGCTCCTCCGCGGCGGGTCGGTGGAAAAGATCATGAACGAGGCCATCAATGCCACCCTCTCCCGGACCTTGCTCACCTCCGTGGCCACCTTGGTCAGCGTCGGCGTCCTCTCGATCCTCGGTGGCTCCGGACTGCGTGATTTCGGCTTCATCATCTTCATCGGCATCGTCAT
>JBOFET010000356.1:0-2736 GCA_051648225.1 Luteolibacter sp. | reverse complement strand
TCGAGGCGAAGTTCAAGGAGTCCAAGGCAAACATCATCCAGGAACTCATCGACCGGCAGATCATTCTCGACGAGTTCAAGCAGCTCGGAGCCGTCATCAAGCCCAACCTCATCGACGAGGAAATCAAGCGCCAGATGCGCGATTTGTATAATGGCGACGAGGTGAAATTCCGCGAAGAACTCAAGCGCAGCCGCCTGACCATGGATGGCTACCGCGAAATGACCCGTGAAAAGATGGTGGTGCAGGCGATGCGCGCCCAACAGTTTTCCGACGCACCACCGCCGCTGCCTAACGAGGTGGAAAAGGAATACGCCGAGATCAAGTCCACCCTGCGAGACGCCAGTAAGGACCTGATCAGCTTCCAGAAAATTTTCATTCCCGCCGCAGACCCGCAGAATCCGCTGGCCACTCCGGATACCCAGCTGACCCTCGCGGAGACCATCGCCGGGCAGATCACGGCGGGGAAAGATTTCGCGGAGCTGGCCAAAGCGCATTCGAGAGACGCCTACGCGGAGGATGGCGGGCTTCAAGAAAACGTGCCGCGCCCCGACCTCTCGCCGGAGTTCGCTTCGATCATTTTTGAAACTCCGGTGGGCAAAGTCGTGGGTCCCCTGCTCGATCCTCAGGGCTTCACGATCGTCAAACCCACGAAAATCGAATTTGGCCCGTCACCGCCACTTGATGACAAGATTCGTGAAATGGTCGAGCAGCGCGTCAGTAAGAAAAAGACCTCCGAGCAATACGAGCGCTGGATCAAGTCCAAGCGCAAGCGGGCGATCATCGATATCAAAGAGTAGGATTTCCCGGATGGGAGTCCAATCCCCATTTTTCAAAGCTCTGTGAGGATTTCCTTTCCCTCACTATCAGAAAAGGTTACAGCTCAACCATGAGCAAAAGCCTTTTTTGTCTGTTCCTCGCGTGTGCGCCGCTTCATGCGGCCGAAGAAACATTCCGCGAGCGTTTCGCCGATCCTGCGACACGCACTGCCGCGCTGGCGGACCTGATCCCGGGCAGCCGGGATGCGTTTTTCCACGCGGCGCTCGACCACCAGCTTGCCGGGCGCGAGGTGGAGTTCGTGAAAACAATGGCGGATTGGCAGGCGGCTTCAGAGCGGAAGGAAAATCCGGTTTCCGCCACCGGGAAGGACGTGCTGGAGAACCGCCAACTCCTGATAGGCTATCAGAAGGATCCGCTGCAATCTCTCGAAGCGTTGATCCGCAAGCTGGATTTGAATTTCGACGACGAGCGCCCGGACGCTGCCGCCGCTGCGGAGAGCCTGCCCACGCGGATCGACCCGGACCTGATTTCGGAAGCCGCATTCGAAAAAGCGGTCGCGAAAAAGCTCCCGGAGCAGCCTTACACCGGATACTCGGGCGAACGCCGCCTGCGCGAACTGGAACGTGTGGAGCAATTCGACGAACCCAAAATCCGCTGGTTCGTGCAAAATCTCAACCGCGCGGATCTACCAGGAATCGTCCCACTGATAGATCGCGCGATGAACCTCGATCGACCCGTTACATTCGACGAGATTCCGCTACGCAATCAACTCACCTCCCTGCAACTGGCAGCGTTACTCGAACTCCACCCCGATCTGCGGGCGCATCTGGGATTCTGTCTTCAATACCTCGCGCGACTTCGGCCCGGCGCGGAGATCGATTTCGAACGCGATCCGCAGGCTCACACCGCGCACCTCACGCAGTGTCGCGATTTTGCGATGACGCTGCCTCCCGCGCTGAACTCACTCAAGGCGCACGTGCTTTTCCATCATCTCCGGCTGCAAGCTGACCTCGGAAATTTCCCGAAAGAAGATTTGCTAGCCTTCCTCACCCTGCCCCGCGCGAACCATCCGCTTTTGAAAATCCCGGATGCGCCGGACCAAACGCGGATCCAGCTCGGATCCGATTTCCACGCCGCGACCCAGTGTCCGCCCGTCGGAAACGATTTGGATCTGATCCGGTCGCATCTCCAGCACTTCCTCGGCACGACTGATACCGCCGACGACTTCGCGCCGTTGATAGAAGCTGGCTAACTGGCACGCCTCCACGCGCGGGCACGATTGTTAGCCGGAGCAGATCCGCAGCGCTGGGGCACGGCCATCGATCCTGTTGAGTATCGATCTGTGCAGGAAGAAGCGCGCATCGGCTTTGCACCCGGCGCACCGGCCCTGATCGATTCGGACGCCACCGTCTCCCTGAAACTCGACCTCAAGAACATGCCGGATTTGCTCATCCGCATTTACGAACTGGATCTCCCCGGCCAACTCGCCCGCAGCGGAACCGAGCCGGACGTGTCCATCGATCTCGATGGTCTCGTCCCGCACCATGCAAGAAGCCTCACCTTTTCCCACGCTCCCATCTTGCTTCACCGTGAAACCATCGGGCTTCCCGAACTCGCCGGACCTGGAGCCTGGCTGGTGGATTTTGTCGCCGGGCAGGTCTCCGCGCGGGTGCTGGTCCGGAAAGGCCAGTTGATTCCTTACGTCGAGCGCAAGGCCAGCGGACAGGTCGTGCGGGTGTTCGATGAAAAGGGAAATCCCGTGGCCAGTGCCGTCGTAAAACTGGGAAGGCAAAACCTAACACCTGATGCGAACGGCCGCATCACCATTCCGAACGCGCCGAATGATCCACTCACTCACGGCATTGTGCAGGCGGGAAAACTCGCCGCACCGCTCGCTTTGGAATCGCGCACCGACCGCATCGAAATGAACGCCCGCTTCCATCTGGACCGCGAGCAACT
>JBOFET010000355.1:0-1012 GCA_051648225.1 Luteolibacter sp. | reverse complement strand
AGCACGTAGCGGTGGCATTGCCCGCACTGGAGCATATACACCTCGTGGCCGCGCTGTAGGTCGGCCAAAGCCTTACCACTTTTCTGCGCCATGGATGCATTTGGATTGGGAACTTCCACAATTCCGCCTTCCGCTGGGTCGCCGCCTGCTTCCAGATCCCCCATCTCCGGCGGCGGTCCCATCTGCCCGCAAGACGCCATGAAACACGCCCCCAAAAGCACTTCGGCAAAAACGATTCGCATGCCTCAAGGCTACGCACAGCCAGCCGCGAGCCTCAATCACCGAAATCAACATCACCCGCCCGAGTGATCGATTTTGACAAAACCCCGGCCACCACTAACCTCCGCGCCGCCCGTCATCCCTTTGTTTTCCCCACCCATTTCCCATCACGATCCATCCATGAACACACTCCGCACCTTCACCACCGGCTCCGGCACCCCGGGAAACTTCCACTCACTCCCCGCCCTCGCCGAACAAGGTTTCCCAAATCTCGCCAAGCTCCCCATCTCCATCCGGATCGTCCTCGAGTCCCTCCTCCGCAACAACGACGGCCTCAAAGTCTCTGATAGAGACATCGCCAACCTCGCCAACTACAACGCCAAGTCCCCTGGCGATTATGAAATTCCCTTCGTCGTCGCCCGCATCGTGCTCCAAGACTTCACCGGCGTCCCACTCCTCGTCGATCTCGCCGCCATGCGCTCCGCCGTCCACGCGATGGGCAAGGATGCCAAAATGATCGAGCCGCTCGTGCCCGTCGATCTCGTCGTGGACCACTCCGTGCAAGTCGATTACGCTGGCACCGGCTCCTCATTGGAGAAAAACCTCGATCTCGAATTCCACCGCAACCGCGAGCGCTACGAATTCCTCAAATGGGGCGAACAAGCCTTCGACACCTTCAAAGTCGTCCCACCCGGCATCGGCATCGTCCACCAGGTGAATCTCGAATACCTCGCCAAATGCGTCCTTGAGAAAAACGGCACCTACTACCCAGACACCCTCGTCGGCACCGACT
>JBOFET010000354.1:0-1160 GCA_051648225.1 Luteolibacter sp. | reverse complement strand
AATTCACTGACAAGAAGGACTGATCCCATGGGCTTCAAGGTCGCCGTCGTTGGCGCCACAGGAAATGTGGGCCGCGAAATGCTCGATATCCTGGCCGAACGCGCTTTTCCCGCCAGCGAGGTCGTGGCGCTTGCCTCATCGCGCTCGCTCAACACAGAGGTGAGCTACGGCGACAAGACCCTCAAGTGCAAGGTGCTGGATCACTACGACTTCTCCGACACCGATATCTGCATCATGTCGGCAGGTGGTGAAATCTCGAAGACCTGGTCGCCGAAGATCGGCGCGCAGGGCTGTGTTGTCATCGATAACTCGTCCGCCTGGCGCTACGACGCGGATGTCCCGTTGATCGTGCCGGAAGTGAATGCCGATGCGGTCCTCGGTTTCAGCAAGCGCAACATCATTGCCAACCCGAATTGCTCGACAGCCCAGCTCGTCGTCGCCCTCAAGCCATTGCATGACCGTTTCGGCATCAAGCGCGTCGTTGTCTCGACTTATCAGTCGGTTTCAGGCGCAGGCAAGGAAGGGATGGATGAGCTCTTCAGCCAGACGCGTGCAGTGTTCACCACCGGCGATGTCCTGACCAAGAAGTTTCCCAAGCGCATTTCCTTCAATCTCATTCCGCAGATCGACGTCTTCATGGAAGACGGCTTTACCAAGGAAGAGTGGAAGATGATGGCCGAGACCAAGAAGATCCTCGACCCGAAGATCAGGCTGACCGCGACCTGCGTGCGCGTGCCGGTTTTCATCGGTCATTCGGAATCCGTCAACATCGAGTGCGAGAAGCCGATCACGGCCGACGAGGCCCGCGATATCCTGCGCGCCGCACCCGGCATTCTGGTCGTCGACAAGCGCGAAAACGGTGGCTACATCACCCCGCATGAGGCGGCCGGCGAGGACGCCACGTATATCAGCCGCATCCGTGAGGACAACACGGTCGAGAACGGTCTCGCCTTCTGGTGCGTCTCCGACAATCTGCGCAAGGGCGCTGCACTCAACACGATCCAGATCGCCGAGCTGCTGATCAACCGCAAGCTGATCGCACCGCGCAAGAAGGCGGCCTGAACTCCGATCATCCGAACGCGAATGGAGAAACAGAGGAGGCTTGAAGCCTCCTCTTTTTTTCAGACCGCCGTCGCGCGGATCATGCTGACGCGTTTTGG
>JBOFET010000353.1:0-10167 GCA_051648225.1 Luteolibacter sp. | reverse complement strand
CGAACGGCCTTGACCGCTGCGCTCCCAGACGAGATTTGCCCCGGCCTTGAGCCAGGAGTTTTCATACCGCCTGCGGTAGCTGAGCCAGTAATGCCCGCCGCCGCTCTTGGTCACGCGGATGCCGCGGACGCCCGCCGTGGCGGGGTGGTCGATGCGGTGGAGCCGATAGACGCCGCTGCCTGCCGCCGTGGCGTCCGTCCACTCGCCGCTGCCGAGCCAGTTGAGGCGTTGTTTCGCTTGGGAGTGGAAGACGCCTTCCGGGAGGTCGCCATCGCCCATGACGTCGAAGGGGGCGCCGTATTCCTCGCTGGTTCCGGCGGGGTCCACAGGATTGGTGTTGCCCACCGAAGGCTTCCAGAAACTGGAGTGACCGATGCCGTAGTTATGGCCGAACTCGTGCACGTGAAGTCCCGCATCGGTGCTTCCTTGAATCCAGATGTCCGTGCCACCTGCCAGACCGCCGTAATTCAAGCCGCCGCTGCTCATGCCGATGGAGAAGAAATATACGCCGATGATGTCGTAGTTGCCGCTGCTAAAACCCGGATTGGCTGCCTGATAGGCCGTCTTCGCATTGCTCAAGAGTTGGTCGTTGCGGCTCGATCCGTTGACGAGCTGGGCATAGTAAGCGGCCGTCTGGGGTAGGCGGATGACAGAGCTGGAAACCGTGGCCTCAATCCAGGTCTTGCCGTAGGAGTAGTCCCTGATCGCGTCCGATACCGTGGTATTCAGCAGGCTGGCGTAGGTGCCCGAACCCACGACGGGAAACGCCGCATGGGTCTTGTCGGAAAAGTCACAGCGAATCATGAAGACCTTCTTTTTCGTCTCTGTCCACGAGCTGGCGTATTGCTCGTTCAGCGCGATCGCACCCTCGAGATCGAAGCCGCCTCCTTCCGCCGGGAAGGGGAGAAACACGAGCGAAGAACCGCCGTGCGGACCGGGCTTGCCATCCAGCTTGGCGACGGCCTCGCTGAATGCTTCAAAAGATGCACGGTCGGTGAATTGGAAAATTTTCCCACCTGCGAGGGCGGTGACGGGATTTTCCCCAAGCGCCGCGCCCGTGGCGAAGTCCGTGCCGCTGGCCATGGAGGGATAGAGTCCTCGCGCCACGGCAGTCTCTTCTGAGGTCAGAGCGTGGAAGCTCCCTTCACGCAGCGCGGCGCGGTTTCTCAGACGGATGCCTTGGACGGGGACTTTTTCCTTCGACGAAATCCCGAGGCGGCTGCCGAAGACGAAGGTCTCCAGTGAGGAGCCGCCTTCGAGTTCCGTGTAACGGACGGCATCGGGCAAATCCGCGCCGCCAGTCGTGCCGTCCGCGCACACCGGCAGCACGCGGTAGCGAGCGAGGGCGCTGAAGGGTTCTTCGACTTCCGCTTTCAATTCCTGCGGCAAACTCTGCCACACATCAAGGGACACGGCATGCTCCAACGCTTGCTGCGGGTCGCTGGCGATGAGTCTCTCCATCACCGCGCGGCGCTCGCGGACCAAGGCGATCACTTCCGCTGTAACCGGCAGGCTGGCCGCAGTTGGCGCGGATTTCAGCCATTCCGTAAAGCGGTCGAAAGCCTCAAGCGATGGTGGAGCGGCGAATTTCCTCGCAACAGGTATCTCGCGAACGGAAGCGGGATCGGGCGTGGTTTCCGGGGTGGATGGCGGATGGCGGTAGCAGATGGCAAGCACGCCAAGCAGCGCGAGACCGATCCATATCGGGGATTTCAGGGTTTTTTGATTCATGGCGGGTGAGCCGGATTGGTAAGGATGACTTGGTATTTAACGATTTCGCACTGGACTGACAAGGCGGGAAAATGCCGCGTTGGGAAATCGCTGGGAGAAGCAGAAAATGGTTGCGCGGCGGGCGGATCACATGCACTTTTTGGGCGAAACCTCATAAAAAGAGGTAATTAACTAAGGATTATGCTTCCCGAGCACGCACCATTCAGTTCCGACCAACGTAAGACGTTGGATTCGCTCATCTCCAGCCTCGATCCCGTCCAGCGCGGATGGTTGAGCGGCTTCCTCGCAGCATCCGGCGTCTCGCCCGCTGTGGTTGCCTCTGCCCCGGTGGCGGCGGGTAAATTGACCGTGCTCTACGGGACCGAATCCGGGAATTGCGAGGTTCTTGCGGATCGCACCGTGAAGGCGGCGAAGAAGCGCGGTTTCCAAGCGGTGATGAAAAACATGTCGGAGTTCTCGCCAGCGGATCTGGCGAAGATTGCGAATCTTTTGGTCATCGTCTCGACCTGGGGCGATGGCGAGGCTCCGGAAACGGCGGTTTCCTTCCACAAGGAATTCATGGCGGCCGATCTCTCGCTCGCAGGCGTGAAATTTTCGGTCTGCGGCTTGGGTGACACCTCTTACGAAAAATTCTGCCAAGTCGGCAAAGACTTCGATGCTCGCTTGGAAAGCATGGGTGCCACGCGCGTGGCTGACCGACAGGACTGCGATGTGGATTTCGAGGATTCTTATGTCGCATGGCTCGAGAGCTCGCTCACGGCGCTCGCTCCGGCGGCGGTCGCTCAGGTCTCGTATGAAGCACCCGTCGCAGTCGCAGTCGTGGAATATGGAAAGAAAAATCCATTCCCCGCCGAGACGACGGACACCGTCATTCTCAACGGTGAGGGTTCCGCAAAGGAGACGCTGCATCTGGAATTTTCGCTCGCCGGATCTGGATTGTCCTACGAGCCGGGGGATGCGCTGGCGGTCATCCCTGTGAACGCGCCAGATGTCGTGAAGGCGATCATCCAAGCGGCAAAGCTCACGGGTAACGAGGAGGTCGAAGTCAAAAATGTCGGCCCCAAACTGCTCGCCGACGCCCTGCGCGAAGACTACGACATCACGGCTATTTCCCGGGCGGTTCTTACCAAGCTCGCCGATGCGGTTGACTCCGCAGTCCTGCGCGGTCTGTTAGCCGATGACGCGAAGGACCGCCTCAAGGAATACACCCACGGTCGTGAAATCATCGACGCGATTGTTGATTTCGCTCCGAACGGACTCTCCGCCGCCGCACTCACCGGCATTTTCCGCAAGCTGCCGCCGCGGCTCTACTCCATCGCTTCCAGCCCGCTGGCGCATGCCGACGAGGTCCACCTCACGGTCGCCGCCGTCCGCTATCAAACTCACGGACGCCAGCGCAAGGGGGTCTGCTCCACCTATCTGGCAGACCTCGTGAAATCAGGCGATCCGGTGCAGGTCTTCGTCCAGCCGAACAAAAATTTCCGCCTGCCGGCTGATGGTTCTGCACCGGTTATCATGGTCGGTCCGGGCACGGGTGTCGCGCCGTTCCGCGCCTTCGTTGAGCATCGTGCTGCCGTGGGTGCCAGCGGGAAAAACTGGCTGTTCTTCGGTGACCAACATTACACCTACGACTTCCTCTATCAGCTTGAGTGGCAGGATTTCCTCAAGGACGGCGTGCTCACCCGCTTGGACGTGGCCTTTTCTCGCGACCAGCCGGAGAAGATCTATGTCCAGGATCGGATGATCGCCCACGCGAAAGAACTGTATCAGTGGCTTGAGGATGGTGCACATTTCTATGTCTGTGGCGATGCCAACCGCATGGCTCACGACGTCCACGAAGCGCTGATCTCCATCGTCGAAAACCAGGCGGGCCTCTCCCGCGAAGCTGCCGAGGCCTACGTCGAAAACCTCAAGAAGTCCAAACGCTATCAACGCGACGTTTACTAACTCTCATTTCAAATCTCCATCATCATGAGTGACAAGAAACTCTCCGCCAACGAATATATCAAAACGCGCAGCAACTACCTGCGCGGCACCATTCAGGAAGGCCTGGCGGACCTATCCACCGGTGCGATGAGTGAGGACGACCAGCAGCTGCTCAAGTTCCACGGCACCTATCAGCAGGACGACCGCGACATCCGCGCGGGCCGCCGCAAGCACAAGCTGGAGAAGGCCTATTCCTTCATGATTCGCATCCGCGTGCCCGGAGGTGTGGCCACGCCGCAACAGTGGTTAGAAACGGACCGCCTCGCAACTCAGTTTGCGAACGGCACCATCAAACTCACCACCCGCCAGGCATTTCAATTCCACGGCATCATCAAGTCGAACTTGAAGCGGACCATCAAGGAGATCAACCAGTGCGCCATGGACACCATCGCCGCCTGCGGGGATGTGAACCGGAACGTGATGTGCAATCCGAATCCGTATCTATCGGAAGTCCACGCGCTCGCTCTCAAGGCGGCACAGGATATTTCCACCCACCTCACGCCGCAGACGCGCGCCTATCATGAGATCTGGTTGGATGGTGAGAAGATCGAATCGAGCGAGGAGGAAATCGAGCCGATCTACGGCAAGACCTACCTGCCTCGGAAATTCAAAATCACCATCGCAGTGCCGCCGTCCAATGACGTGGATATCTATGCGAACTGCCTTTCCTTCATCGCCATCGTCGAGGGTGGAAAACTCGTCGGCTACAACGTCGCTGTCGGCGGTGGCATGGGCTCGACTCACGGCAACGAAGCCACCTACCCGCGGATCGCGGATGTGATTGGTTTCTGCACACCGGAGCAGGTGGTGGACGTCGCGGAAAAGGTCGTGCTCGTGCAGCGTGACTTCGGTGATCGCACCGACCGCAAGCACTCGCGTTTCAAATACACGGTGGACGACCATGGACCGGACTGGATTCTCGCCAAGCTGAACGAGTATCTCGGCTATGACCTCGGACCGGTCCGCGATTTCAAGTTCGAGGACAATGGTGACCGCTATGGATGGACCGAGGATTCCAACGGAAATTCCCATCTCACGCTCTTCATCGCCGGTGGTCGGGTGCTCGACACTCCATCCTACCCGATGCGCACCGGTCTCCGTGAGATCGCGAAAATCCACGAAGGTGACTTCCGGCTTACCGCAAACCAGAACCTCATCATCGCGAATGTTTCTCCGGCCAAGCGCCATGAAATCGAAGTCCTTCTGGAGCAATACGGGATCAAGGACAGCCACTTGAAAAGTGCGCTGCGTCTCAATGCTCTGGCTTGTGTCGCCCTGCCGACCTGTGCCCTCGCCTTGGCGGAGGCCGAGCGGTTTCTACCAGATCTTCTCACCGGCCTCGAAGAGTCGCTGGAGGAAAACGGCCTGCGTCACGACGCCATCACCATCCGCATGACCGGTTGCCCGAATGGCTGCGCGCGTCCGTTCATCTCCGAGATCGGATTCGTCGGTCGTGGACCGGATCGCTACAACGTCTACCTCGGCGGTGGCTTCGCCGGCCAGCGCCTGTCTAAGCTCTATCGGGAGGATGTCGCCTCCGCGGACATCCAGCCGCTGCTCGCCCCGATCTTCCACCACTACGCCGCCGCGAGGAAAGAAGGCGAGCGCTTCGGAGACTTCTGCATCCGCGAGGGCTACGTCGCCGAAACCATCCAGGGGCCGGACTTTCACAAGAATTTGAAACCGGAAGCCTTGGCTTCAGTCTAACCACCCTTGTTCCAAGCTCCAAGATGGAAGCACTCAAATTCGAAATACCGGCCGTGATTTCTCCGGACATCCATCCCGAGGAACTCTCTGCGGTGCTCGCGCCGCTGCGTGCCGGAGAACGACTCCGCCTGCTTTACGAAACGCTGGGAGATCGCCTCGTCGCATCCACCAGCTTCGGCCTTCAGGCGGCGGTCATGCTGCACCTGATCCACGAACACGCGCCGAAAATCCCCGTCGTCTTCATCGATACCGGGTTTCTGTTTCCCGAGACCTATCAATACGCGGAGGAACTCACCTCCAAGTTCAACCTCGACCTCCGGATCTATCAACCAAACGTCTCCGCCGCGCGCATGCAGGCGCTGTGGGGGAATCTCTGGGAAAATGGCAAGGACGGCGCTGACCGCTACGGCCTCATCACCAAGATCGAGCCGATGAACCGCGCCTTGCGGGAAATCGGGGCCGACGTCTGGCTCAGTGGCCTGCGCCGTTCCCAATCAAAGACCCGTGTGGATCGGCCCTTCGTCGAACAACAGAAAAAGACCGTGAAGGCCTATCCGATCCTCGATTGGGCGGACGCCCAGGTGGATCTCTACCTCTATCAGAACGCGCTTCCACGCCACCCACTGGCGGAGAAGGGATACCTAACCATGGGAGATTGGCACAGCACGCGTCCGGCGGAGAACGGGGATTCGGAATCGTCCCGCTTCAATGGCGAGAAGTTCGAATGCGGACTTCACCTTGACTCTGGAACGCCGGATTTCCAGATTTGAGAGTGCCCTGGCTGACACCGCCGAGACACGTTACACAAAACACCACTGTCATGAACATCGCTGAAAACATGGTTGCCACTGTTGGCAATACCCCGCTGATCCGCCTCAACCACATCACCGCCGGACTCGACGCCGAGATCTGCGTGAAAGCTGAGTTTTTCAATCCGCTCTTCAGCGTGAAGGACCGCATCGGCAAGGCGATGATCGAGACCGCCGAGAAGGACGGATCGCTCAAGCCCGGCGGACTGATCATCGAGCCCACATCCGGCAACACCGGCATTGCCCTCGCATTCATCGCTCGCTCGAAGGGCTATCGGATCATTCTGACGATGCCGGAAAGCATGTCGATCGAGCGCCGCGTCTTGCTGCGACTGCTGGGTGCGGAAATCGTGCTCACCCCCCGCGCCCGTGGCATGAACGGAGCCATCGCGATGGCGAAAAAACTGCTCGAGGAGAATCCGGGCGCTTTCGGCCCCGGCCAGTTCGATAATCCGGCGAATCCGCAAGTCCACCGTGAGACGACCGCCGAGGAAATCTGGCGTGACACGGACGGGCAGATCGATGCGTTTGTCTCTGGAGTCGGCACAGGTGGCACGATCACTGGGGTGGGCGAGGTTTTGAAATCCCGTGGCAGTGCGAAGATCATCGCGGTGGAGCCAGTCGCCAGCCCGGTGATCTCCGGCGGTGCGCCCGGTCCGCACATGATCCAGGGCATCGGCGCGGGGTTCATTCCGAAGAACCTCAACACGTCGATACTCGACGAGGTGATTCAAGTTTCTAACGAAGACGCGTTCGCCACCGCGCAGGCGCTCGCCCAACAAGAAGGACTTCCGGCGGGAATTTCCACCGGTGCGAATGTGTGGGCCGCGATGCAGGTTGCCAAGCGGCCTGAGTTCAAGGGCAAGCGCATCGTGACGATCGGTTGTTCGTCCACCGAGCGCTATCTGTCCACCGCCCTCGCCGAAAAAGTCCGCGAGGAGGTGACGAGTCTCGCAGTGCACGAAATTTAAGCAGACACGCCGGTTCTTCCCGCACGGGAAACACCAAAGCTTGCAGTCCGCAGCCCTCGCGGCACAGGATCAGCGCGTGTCAGATACGATGGAAAGCGCCCGCCGATGGAGCGGCTACGTGTGCCCGGACTGCCGGTTTGTCTTTCGTGTCCCCCGGGATCACGATGGCAAGGGCATCGTTTGCCCGAGCTGTCGGCGGATGTTGAAAATCCCTGCTCCGGGCGACCATCCGCCCGCGTTGTTGGCCGCATCCAAACCGACGGTTTCTGAGCCACAGACCGACGCGGCATCGTCGGGACGATCAAAAAAGCGCCGCCGTAAAAAGTCGGGTGGATCCGGCGATCCCTCATGGGAGCGGCAGGCGATTTCATCCCTCTCTCGCAGGGGTGAGCAGAAACGGATGCGAGCGATGCTGATCGCCGGCGGCTTGTTGTTTTCCGGCATCGTATGGGGCGTGATTTTCCTCACGAAAGGGGAAAATGCCCCGGTCGTGGCATCCAAGCCGGTGGATCCTCCGCCGCTCGTGGTGACGGATTCCGGAGTTACGGGCGCGGCGCTCGAGAAGGAAGCCGAGTCCATGGCACGTGGATTTCTCGAAGCGACCACGATTGAGGAAATGCTCAAGTGGGTGAGGAATCCGGAAGTGGCGGAAGCCCGGATGCGGCGTTTCTATCTGGAGGGAAGCATCACGGCTCCCGGCTTGTCGCAATTCAACTCTGGCGAGGGTGGATACACTGAGGGGAATTCCCATTCATTTTCGATCATCACTGGCGATCAGGTGACGAAGGCGCTCGCATTCGTCAAGACACCGCAGGGTCTGAAGATCGACTGGGAGAGCTGGGTCGGTTGGTCGGACATCCCGTGGCCGGATTTTCTAGCAACCAAGCCCGCCGCGAGTCACGTCTTTCGGGTAATACTCGCTCCGGTGGATTATTATAACTTCGAGTTCTCGGACGATGCGAAATGGGAGTGCTACCGTCTCGAGTCGCCCGACAGGGAGCATGCGCTCTACGGCTATGCCGAAAAGGACTCGCCGCTGAACCGGGAACTCCGCCCGAATCCCGGCGAGACGACGACACCGCTCATACTGGCTTTAAAATTCCCCCCGGACTCCGCGTCGGGTAGCCAGGTGCTGATCGAGCGGCTGGTTGGCAAAGGATGGGTCGAGCAAGAAGGTCCGCCATGATACCGACGACCAATGACAAGGCGCTTGAGCTGAATCTCGACCCGATGGTGTATGGCACCTTCGCCGAAATTGGAGCGGGACAGGAGACGGGAAATTGGTTTTTCCGCGCGTCCGGCACCGCAGGTTTGGTGGCGAAAACCATCTCCGCCTATGACATGACCATGAGCGACGCCATCTACGGACATGCGGACCGCTATGTGTCTGCGGCGCGGCTGGCGGCGATGCTTGACCACGAGTATTCAATCCTGTTGGAAAGGCTCGGCCCCAAGCGCGGCGGTGAAACCACTTTTTTCTCGTTTTGTAACACCGTGCGTGCCCGTGGCTGGAACGACTCGGGCGAATGTCACGGGTGGCTTGGCGTGAGGTTCCAGATGAAGCCTGGCGACGCACCGTCCGACATCGTTCTCCATGTTAGGTTGTTGGACAGCAGGACCATCGACCAGATGGAGGCGCTTGGCACCATCGGGGTGAACCTGATCCACTCCGCTTTCCGCCACCGCGGGCACTTACAGAAATTCGTGGAGTCTCTGTTGGACAATCTTGCCGCTGGCCGGGTGGAAGTGGATTTGCTGAAATTCACCGGTCACGGTTACGGATTTTTCGACAACCGCCTGTGCGCGCTGCAACTGGTGGAAAGCGGGCTAACCGAGGCGACCATGTTCACGCCCGGCGGCGAGGTCGTCCAGCCGGCGGAGGCGCTCTACCGCCATCCGGTGCTGTTGCTCCGCGGGAGTTTTGATCCGGTGATGAATGTCCACCTCGATATGCTCCGGCAAGCGCGCGAGGGCTTCACCGGGTCTCTCAGCGAGGAGGATCGGATATCCGCCATCGAGCTGTGTGAGATCTCTGTTCACAATCTCCTTCGCGGACGCAGCGTGGATCCCGTGGATTTCCTGGACCGGGCGGACGCACTTCAAGCCTTGGGAAAAACCGTGCTGTTGTCCCGCTGCGCCGAGTTCCACCGGATCGCCGCGTTTCTCTATCGGTACACCAGGAAGCCGACTGGAATCATCCTCAGCATCGGCCTCCTCAATGAACTTTTCAAACCGAAGTGGTCGGAAAATCTTCCGGGTGGTTTGTTAGAGTCTTTCGGACGCTTGTTCAAGGAGGGCGTCACCCTGCATGTATTTCCATGGAAAAACCGCCGGACGGGTGAACTCGTCACTGCGGACTCCTTCCTGCCACCGGCAGACTGCGTCCATCTCTATCGGCATTTCATCGCAAACGGCAGAATCCGGGAGATTCCCTGTGAGGATCGTCAGAGCCTCGCCTACACTGGCCGCGATGTCTGCCGGATGATTCATGCTGACGACAGCCGCTGGCGTGAGTTGGTTCCGCAGACTGCGTGGACCATGGCAGAGCGTCATGCGCGGCTCGCCAACTCATAAGAGATCGTCTTCAGTCCGCCTCATCGCCCCGCCGGTGCGAAGGCGTCTTGAGGAGGTCGAAGTCCGAGCCGCAATACATGCAGCAGAAGCGCTGGGTCGCGATGATGGAAAGAGTGGCCGTCATGCCATGGCTGAGCGGATAGAGTCGCCGCGCCTTCGAATGCGGGAGCGCCCCGGAATTGAGGAGTGGAGTGCCCCGGCAGAGTGGGCACAGAGCGGTCCGCCGTTTGAAAAAGGCGATGATCCACAGGAAAACACAAACTCCAACCCCCAGAAGGACGACATTCAACCCGACAGGATTCTGGGTGATGAACAGCAGCGTCAGGGCGGTGAGCGTCCCTATCAGACTCAAAATCAGCAGCGCGGTGATGAGTGCCGCCACACTGAAG
>JBOFET010000352.1:0-3158 GCA_051648225.1 Luteolibacter sp. | reverse complement strand
TCGCCGAGCCGCCATCGCCGAGAGAAACGACCGGGTAGGGAGAATCCGGCGAGGCGTCGGCCGGACCCGTGGCATGACCCTCGCTGCCGTAACTTGCTAGAGAACTCTCCTCGAAAGCGATTTCCGTAGGGCCGCGCTCGACGAGGACCGCAGTCGCCCAGGTGTCAAAACGGGCGTCACTGGCAACGACGGCGTCCGAACCGGGCTGGCCAGCGGCGGGTGGATAGGGTCCAGCAAGAACGGGCAAAACCTGAGCTGCGGCGGCGATGAGGCGAATGAAGGTTTTCATCGGGAAAAATTTCCCCGGCCTTCCCGAGGTGGGGAAAGCCGGGGTGGGTTCGAGGTTTATGAATTCCTGCGGCGTCTGGCCAATAACACAAATGTGCCTAGCAATGCGGTTAGAGTAACCGATGGCTCAGGAATCGGGGCGATGGATGGCAGGGTCTCTCCATCCGAGAGATACAGCGCGTCCCACGAACCCGGAGTGAGTGTGTGCGTGGAGATTCCGAAGCCCAGCGTCCATGTGCCCGAGGTGGGAGCGCCGGACTCGAAACTATCCGGAAAAGGCCGGGAACCCTGGAATCCCAATCCGCCCGATACCCAATGCGCCCAATAGTTCGTCGAACTGCTTTCGCCATTGATCGAATTGACGAAATAATTTGGAACCGGAGGAGTTCCGAATGTCCCGAATTGTCCGAAGGACACCGTGAGCGACGGATCTTCTGCGATGGCTTGATCGAAGAGGAATCTGGCGTTGTACGGACCGTTGCCGGCTGTGTAGCGAACTTCGTAAGTGCGAACGCCGAGATTCGACGATTGCAAGACGAGGTAGGATGTATCGTTCCCCGCGCCGACGATGATGTTCGCGGCATAGGAATGGATCGGAAGCAGGCAAACGCCTGCGATGACGACAGCGAGGAATCCCCGCCGCGATTGGCTTAGTTTCATGTGTTCTCTTCAGTGTTATGTATTCATCACGAAGAGAGGACCGCAGACGATGGATCGCCCGCGTTCTTCTCCCGTCGGCCCCCTTTCGCGGAGGACCATGGATCTGTTTGCCGGGTCAAAACCGGCGCACAGCTGACGAGCGACGGAAGGGCAAGTATTCGGGCTCCCAGCTTGGCCTCCTCCCCGCCTTCACCGCTTTTTCGAGCGATTGGCTGATTGGGGATTCGTATCTGGATACCGCTGCGCGACAGCTCCGGATTCTCACCGGATTCCATGTCACTTCCGTGGTTAGTCGGCCGGAGAGTCCGGCTTGGCCCGTGCGGTGACAAGCTAAAACCCGCCACCACCCCGCGCCGATCCCGCCTCATCGTGGCCGGGGGATGGGGGCTGGGATTTCTTGGCGCTTGACCCGGGTGTGGCACGGGATTTCCTTCCCGGGATGTTACGCGAAGTTCTCAAATCCAAGCTGCACCGGGCGATGATCACCGGTTCGGACGTCGATTACGAAGGCAGCATCGAGATCCCCACCGACTTGATGGCTGCCGCGGATTTGTGGCCGGGGGAAAAGGTGCTGGTCGCCTCGATCACCACCGGAAACCGATTGGAAACCTATGTCCTGCCAGGCAAGCCAGGCACCGGGCACATCATGATCAACGGTGGCGCGGCCCACCTGATCAAGGCGGGTGAGCGGGTGGCCATCATGGCCTTCGCCCTCTCCGAGACTCCGGTGAACTCCCACAATCTGCTGCTGGACGAGACCAATACAATCGTGCGCCAGAGCCGGTGAACCGGACGAATTGACACCCGGGGCAAAACTCGTAGTTTGCAACTGAACCATCCCCAAAGTCATGCAATGGAAAGGCCGCAGAGAGAGTGAAAATGTCGAGGATGCCCGTGGCGAGCGCTCGGGAGGCATGGGGGCTGGCGCGGGCGGCGGCGGCGGGATCGGGTTGCTGATGACGATCGGCCGCGTGTTTGGTTTCAAGGGAATCCTAGCAGCCGTGGTCGTGGGTGCCGTGCTGTGGCAGATGGGGATCGTGGATTCAAGCATGCTACTCGGCAGCGGCGGCGGCCCCGCAATCAGCGAGACTCAGCCGGTGGAGGTGAGTCCGCAGGAAAAGGAGCAGTTCGACTTCGTCAAAGTCGTGATGGCGGACACCGAGGACGTTTGGACCAAGGAGTTCGCACGCATCGGCCGGGAATACGAACTTCCGGCGATGCGCGTCTATCGCGGCCAGACCCAAACGGCGTGCGGCACTGGAAACGCGGCGATGGGACCGTTCTACTGCCCCGGCGACCGCAAGATTTACATCGATCTGAGTTTCTACGACGAGCTGGCGCAGACCTTCAAATCGCCAGGCGATTTCGCGCAGGCGTATGTGATCGCGCATGAGGTCGGGCATCACGTGCAGAAGTTGCTGGGAGTGTCCGACAAGGTGGCGGCCATGCGGGGGCAGCCGGATTACAACGAATACTCGGTGCGGCTGGAGCTACAGGCAGACTTCCTTGCCGGAGTGTGGGCGAGGCATAACCGCGAATACCTCGAGCGCGGCGACATCGAGGAGGCGATGCGGGCGGCCAACGCCATCGGTGACGATGCGATTCAGAAACAAATGCAAGGCCGCGTGGTGCCGCACTCCTTCACCCACGGCACGTCGGAACAGCGGATGCGCTGGTTCAAAAAAGGAATGGATAGCGGAAAAATCGAGGACGGCGACACGTTCTCGATGCCATACCGCGAGCTTTGATTTTCACTCGGCAGGCGCGGCCTTGAGATCGGGATATTTCTCCAGCGTCGCTTGCTGGACCAGGAGGAGTGTCTGAACGATTTCGCTGGCAATATCTAACTTCACTGCGCCCGGCTGGGCATACTTGGCGTCCGTGGTGATCAAGCTCCGGAAGACCTCCACAGCTCGATCCGTTTCGCCGCCGAGTTGCAACGCCAAGATTTGATAGAGGTGGAAATTGGCTTCGGGCGTGTAGGTGCCGTCGGTTTTTTTCTTCTCCTGTTCGTGTTCCGCTAGAAGCTTCCCGGCCGCTTGTGGATTTCCCAAGAGACACTGGACGAGGCTGCGATCCATGGCCGAGAGGTCTTGGCACGCGAGGGCGGACTGGAAGGATTTTTGTGACGCCTGCTTATCGCCCTTGTTCGCGAACAGGAATCCCTTGCGCAAGAGAAACGGTCCGTTTTCAGGATACTTCGCGCAGAG
>JBOFET010000351.1:0-6394 GCA_051648225.1 Luteolibacter sp. | reverse complement strand
TGTTAGCCATCGCACCGGAAGATCTCGGGAGCACGCTCAGCCACTTCGCCACCACCCGCATCACTTGTCGTGAAATCGGACATTTCCGGGAGACTCCCGGGATCACGCTCATGGTCGAAGGCGATTCTGCGGATCTCGTGTTCGAGGGACCGGGCACCAGTTTGGCCCAAGGGAAAGCGGCCCTCAGCAAGCAGGCCGTGTAGAGTGCCGGTCGGTGGCTCGAGCGCTCAGGCAGTCGCCGGTCCGATGACATCACGTACCCGGCTGGCGATGAGTTCCGCCTGGATCACTTCACCCTCGTCTTTGAGAAAGCTGCAATAGTTCGACGCCACCGCTTCGAGGTCCGACGAGAACTCCGTGCCAAGCGCTTCGAAGCCGGTGAGGGCCTTTTCGAAATGCCGCCGTGCCCAGGAACGGTCGCCGGTGTTGAGCAGGGCGAGCGCCAGGTTGTTATGGGACTGGGCGGTGTCCGGGTGATCCTCGCCGAGCAGACTGCGGCGGGTTTCCAAGGCGATCATGTGCATTTCCCGGGACTGCTCGAAGTAGCCGGCAGCCTGATAGAGGGCACCCAGATTGCTGGAGACCGTGGCGGTCTGCTCGTGTTCCTGGCCGTGCTGGGAGTGGACGATTTCGAGGGCGCGGAGGAAATGGGACTCGGCCGCATCGAGGTCGCCGTGCGCCTTGGCGATGAAGCCGAGGTTGTTCGCCATGGCGGCGATGTCGAGCAGGAGCGGCGGCTCGTTTTGCTCGAAAAACTCGATCGCTTTCTGCCAGTGGCTGATAGCGCGGTCTTCCTGGCCGAGTCCGTCGTAGGCGGCTCCGAGGCCGGCGTGGATGCGGCCCACCTGACCGTAGCGGTCGGGTCGGTCCTGCAGTTGATCGATCGCCTGGCGGTAGTCATCGCGGGCGAGCTCGAAATCTCCCAACTCGCGGTAAACGTCGCCGCGGATTTCAAGGGACGAGGCGAAGGCGTCGATGCTGTCCAGATTCGGGCCTAACGTTTGCTGGGCCTTCTCGACGGCGGCTGTGGCTGCGTGGAGCGCCTCGCTGAAGTCCCCTGAAGCGCGCAGAGCTTCCACGCGATCCTGAAGTATGGTCATGAGAGTGGCAGTCGGAGAGTCCATTGGGAGAAGAATTCGCGGTTAGGTTGGCTATGATCGGCTGATTATTCCCGCTGACGAGTCGAAACCACCTGACGGTGAAAGTCTCTCAATCAGCTCACTTCGTCCAGAGGGTAGATTTCCAAGCGCATCACGCAAGGATCTTTCAGCAGGGTACTGGGCCTGCGAAACTCCGAGCAGGCGGGTGAGTTCGTTTTCGAAGTGTTGCAAGGCTCTGACGCTGGCGGGCGTGGTGCCCAAGTGGTCTAGGGCGCGCCTGAGCAGATCGTAGAATCCGGGCTCGGCATGCTCGGGCTCCACGGCGGATTCCATCAACTGGCAGCAGTAGGCGGCGAGCAGGGTGGAGTTGTAGCGAAGACGCAGTCTCTCCCGCCAGTCCCGGATGGCGACCTCCCGCAGAACGTGCAAGTCGCCACGGCGCGCTTGTTGAAAGGTGATTTCGCCGCCGAAGAATAAATCGAGCTGGCCGGCAAACGGGCTTTTTGCCCGGCGGGCACCCTTGGCCACGGTTTTCACAAGGCCGTGGTCTTGGGTGAACCAGTGGACGATGAGGCTGGTATCCGTGAGGCGGGTCAAGCGGATCACGATGGCTTCCGTGGGTTGCACGGGCGGAGTTTTGAGAAAAATTTTCCAGGTGGCGATGCTGTTTTATCCAGCCACACGCGTGTGTTGACGGTCCGCCGCCGGTCCTCCACGCTCTGAGGATGAACGCAGCGCCAGTCGTCGGGATCATCATGGGAAGCACGTCGGATTGGCCGACGATGGAGCATGCCGCGCGCACCTTGCGCGACTTCGGCGTGGCGTGGGAGGCGGAAGTCGTGAGCGCCCACCGGACGCCGGGCAAGCTGGTTTCCTACGCGACCGAGGCGCGGGGCAGGGGGCTGAAATGCATCATCGCCGGAGCGGGCGGAGCAGCGCATTTGCCGGGGATGACCGCCGCCATCACCGACATTCCGGTGCTCGGCGTGCCGGTGGAATCCAAGGCGCTGCAAGGTGTAGACTCGCTTCTTTCCATCGTGCAAATGCCCGCCGGCATCCCCACGGCCACCTTCGCGATCGGCAAGGCAGGTGCGACCAATGCCGCTCTCTTCGCCGTGGCCATGCTCGCCAACCACGACACCGGCCTTGCCGAAAAGCTCGCCGCTTTCCGCGAAAAACAGACTGCCGCCGTGAAGTCCGCCGCACTGCCTCCTCTGGATCCTATTGACTGATTTCATGCCTTCTACTCTCCCTATTCACTCGCCGCATTGTGTCGTCGGCGTCATTGGTGGTGGCCAGCTCGGCCGGATGATCGCCCTCGCCGCCCGCCGGATGGGCGTGCGCACGGTGATCTGGACCGGCGGTCTCGAAGCGCCCGCCGTGGAGTGCGCGGACGAGGTCATCGACAAGCCGTTCGACGACGCGCAGGCACTCAAGGATTTCTGCAGCCGCGTCACCGTGGCGACCGTGGAGTTTGAAAACATCCCCTGTGAGACACTGGAAACAGTCGCCAAATGCACGGGACTCTATCCGTCACCCTACGCCATTTGCATCTGCCAGAACCGCGAGCGGGAGAAAAATTTCCTGCGCCAGCACAACATCCCGCACACCTGGTTCGCCGTCGTTTCCAGCGCCGCTGACCTCGCCGCCGCGATGAGGGAACTCAACGGCCCGGGTGTGCTCAAAACGGCGGATTTCGGCTACGACGGCAAGGGCCAGGTGAAACTGGAAGGCGACGAGGATCCGGAAAAAATCTGGGCCGCGTTCGAAGCGCCGCGTGCCGTCTTGGAAGCGTGGGTGCCCTTTGAAAAAGAACTTTCCGTGATGGCCGTTCGCGGAGCGGATGGCGTCACCGTGACTTACGATCCTGCGGAAAACCGGCATCGGCACCATATTCTCGACATCTCCATTGTCCCTGCCCGCGTCTCGCCAGCGGTGGCCCTGGAGGCAGCCGCCATTGCCCGCCGCGTGGCGGAAGCGCTCGACTACCGCGGCATCCTCGGCGTGGAGTTTTTCCTGAAAACCGACGGCTCGCTGCTCGTGAACGAAATCGCCCCGCGCCCGCACAACTCCGGCCACCACACGCTGGATGCCTGCGTCACCTCGCAGTTCGCGCAGCAGCTCCGCGCCGTCATCGGCCTCCCGTTAGGCTCCACCCGCCTGCACAGTCCGGTGGTGATGCTGAATTTGTTAGGGGACATGTGGCAAGACGAGACCACTCCGCCGGACTGGCTGCCGCTTTTTCAAGATGGCGAAGCGATCCTCCACCTCTACGGCAAGCGCCATGCCCGCGGCCGCCGGAAGATGGGCCACGCCAATTTCATCGGTGAGGATGCCCTCGCCCGTGCCGAGGCACTCAAAGAACTTTGGCTGAGCTGACCCACCTCGTGGGGAAAATCAGCCTTGGCAAAGCAGCCCTGGGGCCTACCGTCATTGGCAAATGAACAAACTCTTTTGCCTCCTCATCGTCGCCTTCTGGTCCTTCATCGCCACCCCCGCACAGGCGGCCCCACCGGCGGTGACCGCCCAGAAAGTCGCGAAGATGGCGGATGATTATCTGAAAGAGCGTGGCCTTCTCAACTCGGTCCACATTGTTAGCATCACCCTGGAGACCACCGAGCTTTTTGGATCTCCGAGGCATTGGTTCGTGAAGTGGAACAAGTCACTTCCGGTCGAAGGATCGAAACAAAAGGAAATCGGCCTGAAAATCTCGTTCGACGGGAAGCTTGTCCGGCTGGTGGATTGACTCCGTCCTCGCTGGTGCGAGACCGGGATCGGATGGAGTTGGAATCTCCGTTTCGCATCGGGATCGTGCGTGAATTTACGCTTGCCGCACATGGTTAGAATCAGGAAATTCCGTGGGTTGTTTGTGATTCGCCCTCCCTTTTCATTCGAGAAAGAAGCGGGATTGACCGTAGGAAGGATGATCCCGTGCCGCTGATTTCCGCGCAAGACCTGCGCAGCCATGTGCCTGCCGTCAATGATGGGATCATCGCGACGGCTGGTGTGATTGAGGGGTTCATCGCCGCCGGAGCCGCCACGGATGCACTCATCGCCGCTGCGCTCGCCGCGACGGTCGCCGGGGCGGTATCGTTCGGCGGGTTCAAGTATGGCGAGGCTGCCGCCGAGCGCGACGCGGAGCTCGCGGTGGTCCAAGAAGAAACACGCGATTTGGCGCGCAGCCCCGAGGCCGAGCTTGAGGAACTCGCGGTCCATTACGAGGCGCGTGGGATCGATCCGGCGCTCGCCCGGGAGGTCGCCAGGCAGGTCAGCGCGCACGATGCGCTCACAGCCCAGTTAGAATCGGTGCACGGAATCCGCGAACTCATGCCAGCCAACGCACCGCTGCTGGCAGGGATCACCGGAGCGGTGGCCTTCATGCTGGGTGCGTTCCTGCCGATCACTGTCGTCACCCTCGTGCTGCCGGAAAGCCGCGCCGTCGCGACGGCGGTGGCCGTCATGGTCTCGCTTATGCTCACCGCGATCCTGACCGCCAGGCTGGGCCGTGCCAGCCTGGGGCGCACGGTTCTTCGTTCGGTACTCGTCGGCGTGCTGACGTTGCTGCTCTCGGTCATCGCCGGGTCGTTTTTGCCCGATCCCGATGGCGTGACCTCGGCGGCAACCCGCTTCTAACGTGTCTGCGGCATCATTGCTTTTCCGTCTGCAGTCGGGTGGGCGGCTCGTTGCCCGGTTTCCACTTGATGTTGCAGCCACAGCTTGGATAGGGCCTCACCAGCGGAGCCTCGCCACCTGACATGCGCCGCACCGCCTCGCGAAGGTCTCCGGCGTGCGGCGCGATGCCGCTGCGGGGCCGGGAATCGTCGAACTGGCCAGCGTAGAAAAGCTTTCCCGCTGCGTCGAAGAGGAAGAAATCCGGCGTGCAAGCCGCGCCGTGTGCCTTGGCGATTTCCTGGGACTCGTCTAGCAGGTAGGGGAAATCCCAATGATGCTGTGCGGCGAACGTCTTCATGGGTTCCGGTCCGTCCTGCGGGTATCGCCCGAGGTCGTTGGAATTGATGGCCACCGTGTTCACTCCCTGAAGCGCGATTTCCCGGGCGAAGTCGCCGAGCGCGTCCGCCAGATAGATGACAAAGGGGCAATGGTTGCAGGCGAAAACGACCAACAGTCCGCGTGGTCCGGTGATTGACGCGCGGCTCACCGGTTGGCCATCGGCATCCGGCAGTACGAAGTCGGGTGCTGTTTCGCCCGGCCTGAGTTCGAAGGAGGATTGAGTTTCAGCCATAGGGCAAAGTTACCACAGCTCCCGGCTCCGCAAAACGCTTTTCTGCCTTGGACCAGAGGCCGATCCGCTGCAAGTTCCGGGCGGCATGCTAGATCATCTCTCTGCGGCGGAACTGCTCCGTTACTCCCGCCACCTGCTCATTCCCGCCGTGGGTGTGGCCGGGCAGATACGGTTGAAAAACGCCTCTGTCCTGCTCATCGGGACCGGTGCGCTTGGCTCGCCCACCGCTCTCTATCTGGCAGCTGCCGGAGTCGGCAGGCTCGGACTGGTCGATGCGGACACGGTGGACGCGTCGAATCTCCAGCGCCAGATCCTGCACGGCGAATCGTGGATCGGTAAACCGAAACTCGAAAGCGCCGCCGCCCGCCTGCGCGAGGTGAATCCGCATGTGTTATTGGACCTTCATCCGGTGAGATTCGCTCCGGAAAATGCGATGAAACTCGCCGCAACCTACGACATTTTGGTCGATGGATCGGACAATTTTCCCACCCGTTTCCTCACCAACGACACCGCGTTCCTGCTCGGGAAGCCACTCGTTTACGGCGCGATTCACCGCTTCGAGGGCCAGACCAGCGTCTTCGCCCCCCACCTCGGCGGGCCTTGTTACCGCTGCCTGCTGCCAGAAATGCCAGCGCCCGGCAGCGTCCCGTCTTGTCAGGAAGCCGGCGTGCTGGGCGTGCTGCCCGGCATCATCGGCTCACTCCAGGCGATGGAAACCCTCAAGCTGATCCTGAGCATCGGCACCGTCCCGCTCGGGAAACTCACCTGTTATGACGCGCTCAACAGCGTCTTCCGCACCCTCAGACTGAACCGCGATCCGCAGTGCCGCCTGTGCGGCGATGCGCCTGAAATCACCCGTGTCGAGAATTCGGAAACCACTGCCACCACCACCTGTCTCTCGACCCCAGAACCCATGCAATCCATCACCACCGCCGAACTCCGCGACCTTTTGAATGGAAATTTTAACGGACTCCTCATCGATGTCCGCGAGCCGGATGAATACGCCGCCGCTTACATCGAAGGCTCGCGTCTGATTCCCCTGAAAACCCTG
>JBOFET010000350.1:0-1175 GCA_051648225.1 Luteolibacter sp. | reverse complement strand
GGCGAAACCCGCGATTTCCTCATCGTTTGTCCGCGTCGGGAGGAAGGATGTGCCGAGATCCGTCGAGTGGCGCAGTTTTGAATAGAAACCGCTCGCGAGGAAGCGGTTGTTCGCCCAGGAAATCTTGCGGAAGTCCTGCCAGGAATCGACCCCTGCACCGGCGCTAGAGTCGGTCCAAGTGAGACCGTCCGTCGCGGTGTGGACAATGGTTTCTCCCGTGTAACTCGGGGTAGTTGCATGGCCGACGGCCACGAATTTTCCTCCGCCGAAGGCAACGCTGGCGAACCTCTTGGTCGTGCCGGATGGCACCAGCGACCAGTTCACGCCCCCGTCGGTGGAGCGGCGGATGGTGCCGCTCTCACCTACTGCGACGTGGACGTTGTTTCCGTAGGTGATGCCGTTCAACACCGGGCCGCTGAAGATGCGCCGCGTCCAAGTGCCGGCATTGGCGGTGGGTGAGGTGAACACGCAGCCCAGCCAGCCTTCCGGGGCGGAGAATGTGTAATCCTGCCCTGCGAGGAGGAACTGGCTGCCGTCCCAGATGGCGGCAAAAGCCTGTTGGTTGTTGTTCAGCTGGGTGGCGGTCCAGGTGATGCCATCCGTCGAGGTCGCGACGGGGCCTTTGAACGTGGAGTAGTTCTCACCGACGGCAATTACCTTGTTAGGACTTGCCGCCAGTGCGAGGAAGTCACCGGAAGCGCTGTTAGCCCGGGTATTCCAAGTCGTGATCGGATCGATGACCGTGACTGCTTTCGTCGCTTGCGCGGTGAGGCCCTTCATGTCGCTGACGGTGACCTTGACCGTGTAGGTGCCGCCGCTGTTCCACGCGTAGGTGGCGTTAGGATGATTGTCGAAAGTGAAGCCCTGGCCGAAGTCCCAGGAGTAAGCGAGCGCGTCGCCATTCGCATCCACGCCTTGGGCCGTGAAGACGCAGGTCTGCCGGGCGGTGATGACGGATGGCCCCTGGAGGGTGACGCTGGGTGCGGCATTACCGGCGAACGGGCCGGTATTCACGCGGATGTCGAGCCACTCGTTGTTAGCATTTCCGCCGCGGGCGAGTGGGGTGATGTGGGAGTTCCCATCCGAGTAGGTGCGGCCGATGGAAATGGAGCCGTCGGTGCGGTCGGAGCTGCCGGAAATGGAACCCGGGGTGGTATCTACCAGCCACGAACGGC
>JBOFET010000349.1:0-7286 GCA_051648225.1 Luteolibacter sp. | reverse complement strand
CGGATGTCGCCCGCGTGCGCTCCGTTTCCTCTGTCCGCTGGGCGATGCCGCTTTTTAATGGAATCCAGCGCGTGAAGCTCGACAGCGGCGCTTTCAAAATCATCCAGCTCGCCGGCATCGACTCAGCTTCGCTCGCAGGCGCACCCAAAACCTTGGTCGCGGGCAATCTCGCCGATCTCCGCCTGCCCAACACCGTCGTCATCGACGAGCTCGCGGTGAACTTCCTTTCCAGCGATCCCAACAAGCCCATCCAAGTCGGCGACCGTTTCGAGATCAACGACATCGAGGCCCGCGTCGTCGGCATCGCCGAATCCATGCGCTCCTTCACCGGCGGACCCTACGTCTGGACGACCTACGAGCGCGCACTCCAGTATGCCCCGCCGCAGCGGAAAATGCTCTCTGCTGTGATGGCCGCACCCATGCCCGGGGTGACTCCGGAAGCCGCCGCCGCCGAGATCGAAAAACAAACCGGCCTCCGCGCCTACGTGAACCGGGATTTCAGCTTCGATTCCCCGAATGACTTCAACACGAAAACCGTCTTCTGGTTCGTCAAAAACACCTCCATTCCCATTTCCTTCGGCACCACCGTCGTCGTCGGATTGATCGTCGGCATCGCCATTTCCTGCCAGACGTTCTACGCATTCGTGTTAGACAATCTCAAACACCTCGGTGCGCTCAAGGCCATGGGCATGTCGAATTTTCGACTCAGCGTCATGCTTGTCATTCAGTCCATGACCGTCGGCATCATTGGTTTTGGCATCGGTCTGCTCGCGACCGCAGGATTCACATTCAGCGCGATCAAAAACGGCGCGCCGTTTTTCATGCCCACCATCATTCCCTTCGCCGTCTTCGCCGCCATCCAGCTGATCTGCCTTTTCGCAGCCAGCCTCGGCATCATCCGGCTTTCGCTCTACGAACCCGCCGCAGTCTTCCGCACATGAGTTCCACCACGGCTACCGAGACCATCGTCCAAGTGGAAAATGTCGAGAAGACCTTCGGCTCGGGCGTGAACGCGATCCACGTTTTGAAAAACATCGCTCTTGCGGCCTATCCGGGAGAAATCCTCATGCTCGTAGGCCCCTCCGGTTGTGGTAAAACGACGCTGCTCTCCGCCATTGCCGGCACCCTCAAGGTCAATTCAGGTTCCATCCAGGTCTTCGGCCAACCTCTCCACCAGATGTCCGGCGGCGCGCTCACCCGCTTCCGGTCTAGGAACATCGGATTCATTTTCCAACAGTTCAATCTCATCCCCACCCTGAATATCGCGGAAAACGTCTCCGTCCCCCTTCTCATCCAAGGCTTATCGAGTCGCCGCGCCATGAAGGCCGCGCGTGAAGCCCTGTCCGCCGTCGGTCTCGCGGACCGTTGGCGCGAGCGGCCTAACAAACTATCAGGCGGCCAACAACAGCGCGTCGCCATCGCCCGAGCACTGGTCCACCAGCCACCTCTCGTCATTTGTGACGAACCCACCGCCGCGCTCGATTCCAAGAATGGCGAAATCGTCCTCGATCTCTTCCTCAACGTCGCCCGCACCCCCGGCCGCGCCGTCATCATCGTCACCCATGACAACCGCATCTTCCCTTATGCCGACCGCATCGCCCGCATGGACGACGGCGAGATCCTCGACGTTACTCAACAAGTCCACACCACTCCTCCCAAGTTCATCCACGAACACGTCTGAAATTTTTCCCAGCCCCACATCCCCATGATCTCGAAAATTCTCCGCTACGGCTCAATCATCGCCTCCATTGCTGGGATCTATCTCATGATCCAGGCCCTCAACGCACAGGCCAAAAATCAGCCCGTGCTCGGAGGTGATCCGCCGGTCATGCCCCCTTCGAAGCCCTTCGAGCAAAGCGTCGCCGCCACCGGCATTCTCGAAGCGCTCAGCGAAAACATCGCCATCGGAGTTCCTCTTCCCGGTCTTGTTACCGAGGTCTTCGTCAAGGTGAACGACACCGTCAAAAAGGGCCAACCCCTCATGAGGCTCGACGACCGCGACCTCCGCGCCGAGCAGCTCTCCACTCAAGCCGAGCAGGAAATCTCCCGTGCCCAGATCACCGTTAGCCAAGCCCAACTCGCCAAGTTAGAGTCCCAGCTCGCCCGCCTCGAAGCCGTTACGGACAGCCGGGCCGTCAGCCGGGACGATTTGGAGAACCGCCGCCAGGACGTAGCTGTCGCCCGTGCGCAGCTCGTTGCCGCCCAGGCCCAGCTCACCGCCTCGGAGACTTCCCTCCAGCGCATCGCACTCCTTATTGAGCGTCTCACCGTCAGCGCTCCGCGGGATGGCACCATCATCCAGGTCGATGTCCGCGGCGGCGAGTATGCCGCCACTTCTCCCAAGTCTCCGGCGATGATTCTGGGAGAAACTAACAAACTCCAAGTCCGTGCCGACGTGGACGAGCAGAACGCCACCCGCATCCGCGAGGGGCAGAAGGCTTACGGCTACCTCAAGGGCGACCCGTCAGTCACCTTCCCGCTCGAATTCATCCGCATCGAACCCTACGTGATCCCGAAGGTCTCACTCACCGGCTCCAGCACCGAGCGCGTGGACACCCGCGTCCTCCAAGTCATCTACGCTCTCGACCGGCCGACCGAAGTGCCACTCTATGTCGGCCAGCAAGTCGATGTTTTCATCGAAGCCCCCGAACGAAAATGACCCCATCTCATAGAACCCAGGAGCTGGATTGGATCACTCTGAGCCGCGAGCTCAAGTCCATCGCCGAGGCCGGATTGCGGTTTGCCGAAGGCGAGTTCGACCGCGAGCGCTACCGGCGGCTGCATGAAATCTCCTCCCTGCCGATCGCAGCCGTTGCCCCGGATTTCAAATGGCCGCACGAGTTTGGATACGCCACGCCCAAGGTGGACGTCCGCGCCGCAACGTTCGATGAAAGCGGCAGAATCCTGCTCGTGCAAGAAGCCTCCTCCGGTCTCTGGACCCTGCCAGGTGGGTGGGCGGATTTAAACATCAGCCCCTCGCAAAACGCCGTGAAAGAAACCTTTGAGGAATCCGGCATTGAGGTCGAGGTCGTCAAACTCATCGCCTGCTGGGATAAAGACCTCCAAGGCCACCCGCGCCAGCCAGAGCATGTCTATAAACTCGTTTTCCTCTGTCGCATGGTGGGCGGCAAGCTGATTACTAGCCATGAAACGTCCGGTGCGGACTTCTTCGACGCCAGTTCCCTGCCGGCTCTTTGCCCCCATCGTGCGGCCCACCACTACCTGGAACTTGCCTGGCACCATGCCGCAAACCCATCCCTTCCAACCGAGTTCGACTGAACCATGAACCACATCTATCTGATCCTTTCCGCGACGCTCGTCCTCACCTCCTGCATGGTGGGCCCAAATTTCCAGCTCCCGGGTACCATGAAGACCTCCGGGTGGAAGGAATCCCAAACCACCGCCGCCACCCGCCTGCCCGACGATTGGTGGCGGCTTTTCAACGACCGAGAACTCACCCGGCTCGTGGATCGCGCACTCGTCGCGAACAACGACCTCGCCGCCGCCAAGTCCCGCCTCGACACCGCCCGCGCCCTCGTCGGCGTGGACCGGGCGAAACTCTTCCCCACCCTTGATCTCAGCGGCACTGCGTCTAACTCCCGCAGCTCCGCAGACGCCCTCCGTGGCAATCTCCCGCCCGGCGCGTCCGTGGACCTTCAGACCGAGCGCTACCGCAGCACCTTCGATCTCGCCTACGACCCCGACCTCTGGGGCCGGAACAAACGCGCCATCGAGTCCTCCTCCGCCCAAGCCGCCGCCGCCGAGGCGCTGCTCGATTCGCAACGACTCGGCATCGCCACCGAAGTCGCCCGCCAGTATTTCCTCCTCCGGGGTCTGGACGCGCAACACGCCGTGCTCGTGAACACCTTGAAGAGCCGCAACGAGTCCCTCGGGATCCAGAAATCCCGCGCGGATGCCGGTCTCACCGATGGTCTCGCCACCAGCCGCGCCCGGACCGAAGTGGAACTCGCCGAAAACGACCTCGGCATCGTCGAGCGCCAGCGCGGCTCTGCGGAAAACGCGCTTGCCGTGCTTTGCGCCACCGCCCCCTCGGATTTCGGCATCGCCCGCCGTAGCTCGGATAGCGCACTACCTATCATCCGCCCCGGACTGCCCGCCGCCGTTCTCAATCGCCGGCCGGACGTGAGGGCCGCCGAGCAGGAACTCCGCTCCGCGAGTGCGAATATCGGCATCGCGGAAGCCGCATTCTATCCGAATTTCGCGCTCAGCGCAGGCGGCGGTTTCGAGTCCATCGATATCGCTCGATTCGCGAACTGGGAAAACCGCGTGCTCTCACTCGCCGCCGGAGTCGCCGCGCCGATCATCGACGGCGGCACCAACCGTGCAAACTATCAGGCGTCTATCAGCCGCTATGATGAAGCCCTCGCAAAATACAAACAATCCCTGCTCATCGCCCTGCGCGAGGTGGAAGACGCACTGGTGGACCTCAAAGGACTTGCCAAATCCCGCGCCGCGCTGGAACGCGCCCGCACCAGTTCTCAGGACACCGTGCAGCTCTCACAGGAACGCTACAGCAAAGGCCTGACCAGCTACTTCGAGGTGGTCGATGCGGAACGCGGCGCACTCCAGATCGAACTCGCACTCAGCCAGATCGAAGCCACCCAGCGCATCACCCTCGCCGCCCTCGCCAAGGCCCTCGGCGGCGGCTGGAGCGGGAAGTAACCCGCCTCGTGCAGCGCATCCTGACGCTTCAATTTCTGCTAGGCCGTTTGCCAAAAGTTGTTTCCGATCTTCCGCTTGGAGTGCGGCGCGACACTGAGGCAAGGAGCGGAGCACTCCGAATCGCCGTGGCCCATGAGCCGCCGATGAAATGCGCATCCGCTCGTCTCATCGCCGCTTTCATAGGCTTCGGCGAATCAGAATGCAGAGCGAGCAATAGCGAGTCTTGATGATACGCAAAGCGCATCCCACACCGCCGGAGGGCATCCGCCGCTCCTCGGAACTCCGTTTCGGCAATCACTTTTAGCAATCAATCGATTCGGAACTGATCACCGGAGCATTGCCACCCACGACATGCTCGGCTTCTTTATCATTTCGTTAGCTTGAGCTGCATGACATGGCGCCGTGTGCCAGCGAGGCCGATCTCGCAAAACCCGGCCTTCTCGAATGTTGATACGAAACCCATAAAACGATAACTCGGCGAATCTGGGTCCACAGGGTATGCTTCGACGACTGAGGCACCATGCGACTGAGCATGGGCGATCGCGGCCTTGATGATCAGTTCCGTTATCCCAAGACCGCGTAACCGACGCACGACAAAGAAACAGGCAATGGACCAAATACCGTCATCAGACGATCCAGAATCGACGAGACGACGATAGGTAGAGCGTGGAGCCACTGAACACCACGCTACGGGTTCCTCATCAAGGTAGCCGAGCAGTCCGACGGGAACGTTCGCAGTAATGCGTCTAGCCATCGCGGCTTTGCGACTCGCTCCATCGGCTTGCTTTGCCTCCTGAGTAGTCGCACGCCACACCATGCACCAACAAGCCTTTGGGCCACCCCTACTTTCAAAAAGCCGCTCAAAATCTAGCCATCGGCTGTAATCGACTGCATGGAACAAAAGGCGTCCGAGTTCAGATGTATCAGTCATATTGTTGCCAACGTAAAGCGCGTGCACCACTACCAGCAGCGGCGCAAGTCGATCACGGGGTTGGTAGTGTAATTAGAGAAAATCATCGAAACAGGGCGGCTGGTAGTGGTTGCATGACACGGCTTGTTATCCTTCCCCATTAGTAGGAGCAGACTATGACCCACCCCTTAATTTGATGGCTGAGGCCAAATGTCAGCTTGAATTCCGATTCAGCGTCTGGCTGCCTTAATGCAAAAACATACATGAGAAATTTATCAGGCTTAATATTCCATTTCGTCTCTGGCCATGAAGCAGTCAACTTCTGCATTCCTGGCGTCTGCTTGGCAAACTCGTCCTTTAAATATTGCTCATATTCGACCGGTGACAACTCAAGTGTCTGCTCCAGTTTCTTTTTTGAAATCGCCGTCTCAAAGTTACTCAACCCCATCTTAAAGTTTTTAACCTTTGGATCTGGAACGCCGGTTAAATCTGCATATTGAATAATTCCACTAAGATCCTTGGCTCTTACTGCCCCATCGCAAAAATCTTTAGCCTCTGGATAGGACTTGAAATATACCGGCTCCGACTTCTGTGAGCAACCAGCACAGCACAAAGCGCTAATTACGAGGAGGGGTTTAAGAGCCTGATTCATTTTATGGATAACTTTATATGTGGTGGAACGGCGGCGCAGGACTTATAAAGCGAAGCGAACGAGGGAGCTTATCCGCCGTTGCCACCCACGACGTGTTCGCCTGGTTATGTCTCGTCTTCATTCAGCGCGTTTGGGGGTTCTTGATCTCAATCTGCGGAGTCGGATCAAGTCACGCACAATGACAAGAGCTGAAACCACTATGAGGATCAAATGCAAAATCAAAAGGACGCCCGCAATCCGGGGGGAAATATATGTGGCTCCAACCCAGCCGACTCCCCAGATGATGATTGGTAAAAACGGGAAGACAGGCATGATGCTTGTGCCTCTGCGTCGATCCTCACTCACCCCGTTCATTTCGTCTTCAAGTGCAAGGCGACCTGCAGGCGTGATTGTTGCTAGTAGCCACGCAAGTAGGATGACGGGTAGTAGCAAAGCCTGCATGGTTTATTGGCGAACAGTGTATTTCATAGCACCTTACCCGGTGATATCCAGCGGGACGGCGCCGAAGAGATGGTGGCGCAAGCTGTTGATTTCACGAGGAAATTTTGCGTGAAGGTGCGACGATACGCTTATCTGGACAGTGGTTTTCCACGGGACATGCTCCAGCGGATATCACGGAGGGACGGGAGCGAGTTCCGGGACAAGGAGTGCGGCAGACCACCCCGCCACGGGCTTTTTGGCCGGTGGCGGGGTGGAAAGTGGTGGCTGTTTCAGGGAGCCATGCAGATGACTTCGTCGCTCCAGGGGCTTTCCAGGTCGTTGGGGTCGATGGCGCGGATGCGGAAGGCATATTTCATGCCGGAGGTGAGGCCGGTGAGGGTGGCGGAGCTGCGACCGGAAATCTTGGCCTGCGTCTACGGGCCGGGGGCGGCTGGGCGTTCATTTCAACCCCGAGTTTGGCAGGTGCTCGGGGGTGCGGCGATATGGTTTCCCCCTCTGGCTCTGCTGCTTGTGAAGAAAGGGACAGTAAGGTCCCTTCTCCTCATGGCGGGGGGCAGACTGCGGGAAGTTTACTTGGAAAGCTCGTCGGCCGCAGGCTGG
>JBOFET010000348.1:0-1066 GCA_051648225.1 Luteolibacter sp. | reverse complement strand
CTACCGTCGAAATTCATCTGGCGGAGAAACTCGGCGACACGGTCGAGCCAGTGGTCGTAGGCGGTGCCATCCTCGCCCTTAGTCGGGTCGCCCATGAATCCGTGGGGGCGGTCTGCGAAGAGATGGATTTCAGCCGGGATTTTCATCCTGCGGAGCTGGCGGTAGATCTGCGTGGAGCCGTTCGGTGAATAGGCGTCCGTTCCGCCGTGGAAGAGCGCCATCGGACAGGTCTTCGCATCGAACTTGAAGACGTCCGAGAGCTTGACGTCGATCGCGTCGCCGTCGCGCGTGTTGGGGCCGGTGAGTCCGTCCGTGAGCGCGTAGGCGGTGTAAATCGGCACCGCCCAGTTGACGTGGCACGGAAGCTGGTCGAGTCCGTCGAGCGGCCCGTACGCCGGGGTGAGTGAGTTCGTCGCGAGCAGGACCGTCAGGTGCGCCCCCGCAGAAAATCCGAATGCACCGATCTTCTCCGGGTCGAAGCCGCGCTTCTTCGCATCATTGCGGACGAGACGGACGGCGCGTTGCCCGTCCTCCCACGCACTCTGATAGATCGGCAATCCTTGCGGACGTGGTGTCCGATAGGTGAGGCTCACGCAGACGAACCCGAGTTCGGTAAACTTCTTCGCGACCCGGTCAATCCACACCCCGTCGCAGCAATTCTCATAGCCGCCGCCGGAAATGAGCAACATGCAGCCGCCGTTTTTCGTCGGCGGCGCTTCGTACCAATCGAGATACGGCATCGCATGTTCCGCCGCCTTGAATCCCGGCGCTTTCACCGCCTCGGTGGTCGCCGCGATCTGTTGGGACTGGAAATCAGGGATCTTTCCCTCCGGCCACAATGCCACCCGCTCCCCGGCGGCTGCCAGAACGGCGACCAGCAACCAAGAAAACAAAATTAAGGATTTTTTCATCATATTGCGCCCGTTATCGGCATGGCCGATTTCTGAATGGCATCAACTGATTCTGTCAACTGGAAGGAGTCAGTCGAAGAGGATGGCAGTCAAGGCGAGCGGAAAACCTGTCCGGAAAATCCGGCTTGCGAAATTGGAAGAAATGCTTGTCTATC
>JBOFET010000347.1:0-1111 GCA_051648225.1 Luteolibacter sp. | reverse complement strand
TCACCCGTTCTGCTAGACCGCCATGGTGAGCCGATTCTGCACCTCACCCTACCGGACTCCACCCGGTCGAGTCCGCTCGGTGCGGACGAAATTCCCGCCGACATCATTGCCAGCACCCTCGCCGCCGAGGACAAGCGGTTTTACAGCCACGGTGGCATCGATCCGCTGGCGACGCTCCGCGCGGCTCGCGATTTTCTGGTAAAGCGGCGAGTCGTCTCCGGCGCATCGACCATCACCCAGCAGTTGATCAAAATCACCTCGCCACACGCCGCACGCAGTCCGGCCACGAAAATTCGTGAAGCCCTCGCCGCCCGGCGGCTGGAGATGACATGGTCAAAGCACCAAATCCTCACCGCTTACCTGAACCACCTCGACTACGGAAACCTCCGGATCGGCGCTGCCGAAGCCGCACGATTCTATTTCCAAAAACCCCTTGCCGACCTCTCACTCGGCGAATGTGCCCTCCTCGCCGGGCTTCCCCAATCCCCTTCCCGTCTGAATCCCATCCGCCATTCCCAGCAAGCGATCATGCGCAGGAACACGGTTCTCGCACGACTCGCCGCCAGCGGAAAACACGACGCCGCCCGGATCGCCGCCGCGCGGGCCGAGCCACTGACCCTGCGCCCGCTCGTCGAGTCCAAGCACGCCCCCTGGCTCGAGAATTTCAAATCCCAAATCTCAAATCTAAAGGCTCAAATCCCCACCACCCTCGACCTCTCGCTCCAGCGCGACCTCGAAACCGTAGTCCGCGAAGAGACCACGCGGCTCAAGGACGCCAACCTCCGCCACGCAGCCATCGTAGCCATTCACAACCCCACCGGGGAAATCCTGGCCCTCGTCTCCTCTGCCGATTGGGACGATCCACGCGGGGGTCAGTTCAACGGCGCGCTCACGCCGCGCTCACCTGGCTCGACGCTCAAGCCCTTCACCTACCTGCTCGCCATGGAGCGGAACCACCGCATCCCGTCCTCAATCCTCGGTGACATCCCCACCCCGTTCCGCACGCCGGAAGGCCTCGACCTTCCGGAAAACTACGACCGCACCTACCGCGGACCGGTCACACTGCGCACCGCACTTGCCTGCTCGTTGAACGTGCCCGCACTCCGCGAGT
>JBOFET010000346.1:0-1267 GCA_051648225.1 Luteolibacter sp. | reverse complement strand
GAAAGCTTTGCGGCGGCTCGGCCATTGGTCCACGGCCTTGATGTTTCCGCTGCGATCTCCGGGCAGAATCTGAAGATGGTCGATCTTTCGTCTCCTCCCTTCGGTATCCACTTTCCACGCGCAATCTTTCTCCAGAAGGACGGGGACCACAATGGGTGGATTTTCCATTCGGGCATCACGCGAAATTGGATTCAGTGCATATTCGAGCTCTACCTCTTGAATGTATTTAGAACCCAGCGATGCAGTGCTCACCAGAAACAGGACCACATCCGCAGTCTCCAGCGCGTGGCGGATCTTCCCGTCGAAGTCCTCGCCCGCCAGCACCTTGCCGTCATACCACGAATCGATCAGCCCATCCGATTCCATGACCTTGAGGTTTTGCATGAACACATCTCGGTAGGCTGCATCTGTGTGCGCGTAGCTCAAGAAGACCTTGTGGCGATCTTCAAAAATCTCTCGCGCCGTGTTCCGCCGTTCCTTCCCTTCCGGCGCGGCCAAGCGGTCTAGCTCTCGCTTCGGATTGATCGGAATGCTCCCCTCCTCGTCGGTGGAAATGCTGCTCGGTTTCCTTTCCTTCTCATCCACGATCAGCGCCTTCACGCTCTTGAAAAGACCGGGCTTGTCCTCCAGTTCCATCAACTCCCGCGCGTTCAGGCTGTTCACTGTTTTGCCTGATGTAGCCGAGCGTTGGTCGAAATCCTCATGGATGTCCTGGAAATGAGCGCGCACCAGCTTGGTTAGCCGCAGGCGCGCGGCTTTGGCACCGATCACCGTCACTTGGATGCGCTCCTTGCCGGGTTCCGCAATGACCAGAGCGTGTGCAGTCTCCCCGGAATCCTCATCATCCATCTCCAGCACCACACCCTGTCGCCACACGCGGTTTTCCGAAATGAGCGGATGCGCCCGGACGATGAAGCGCGGCAACAAGCCCTCTGGCAAAATATTGTAACGATAGCGCAGGCGGGTCGCCTTTTCCTTGAACCACTTATCACCCAGATTCTGCGGCGTTTGTGGAGCCAGCAGTTGCGGCACTAGCCAAGTGTCCTTCTGCCCTTCCAGCGGGTAACACAGCTCGAAGCGCTCCATCAAACCCACCAAATACATCACCATTTCTGCATCCGTTTCCGCGAGGGCCTTGCGAGCCTCTGCCAGAGTCAGGTGGCCGGTGAACTTCCCATCGTCCGCCTGCCGTTTTTCCACATGGCGCAGCAGTGCATACACACTGGCCGTCACCCAGCGCGGGTTCAGCACCGTGGTATCCGCGAGG
>JBOFET010000345.1:0-2489 GCA_051648225.1 Luteolibacter sp. | reverse complement strand
TTCGACGAGCCGCCGGGCTGCGCGACGGGTGTCTTCCATGTGCTCCCGCCAGTCGTCAGGAAATTGTAGTCGTGCGGCCTCGCTCGGACAGATCGTCACCTCCGGTGCGCGTTGGGCGAGCAGGGAGAGGATCGTTTCCTCGAGCGCGTGATCGGCCGGGGTGGGATTGTTGCCTCGGAGTCCGTCGGCACATGCATTTTTTTCGGGCATGGGGGAATAGTTTCGCAATGCGGATCGAACGCGCAAGCGGACAAGGCATTCAGCCTAACATCCGCACGCGTTTCAAAAGGTATTCCCTCGTCGCCGAATCCCTGCTGAGACCGATCGAACGTTGGAAAGCGAGGAGCGCCTCTTGAGTTCGATTTGCCTCCGCCAGCAGGTGGGCGCGCGCCGCCCAGTAAGGAAGATGATCGGCGAGAGACGCGGCGGGTAAGTCATCGAGAAAGACCAGGCCTTTTTCCGCGCCGGAAACTTGGGCGTGGGCGATTGCTCTGCCAATCGCGGCTCCCAATGCGGGCGTCTGATGAACCAGTAGGTCATAGAGCGCGGCGATGGCAAGCCAGTGGGTTTTTCCGCAGGTGGGGCGTGAAGCGTGGACGGATTGGATCGCAGCTTCTAATTGAAACCGTCCGGGCCTTTTCCATGCAGATGCGCGGTGCAAGATGGACTCGGCCTCTTGCTGCATCGGTGCGTCCCATCGCTCCGTGTCTTGCTCGGGAAGCGGCACGTAAATTCCGTCCACCACTCTCGCTTCGCGGCGGGCGTGATGATGAAGGATGAGTGCTAGCAATCCGAGCGCTTCCGGCTCGTCTGGGATCTGATAGGCTAGAGCGCGTGCGAGCCACAAGGCTTCGTCAGCAAGCGAGTCGCCGGTTTTCTCAGAGGAATTCCGCCCGGCGGTGTAGGCGGCGTAAACGGCATCAAGCACAAATCCCAGGCGCTCGTTCCATTCTAGACGTTCGGGGATGCGGAAAGGAATGCGGGCGTCGCGAATTTTGGTTTTTGCCCGCACCAGCCGTTGGCTCATGGCGGCGGGTGATGTTAGGAAAACTTCGGCGATTTTTCCCGCTTCCATTCCCAGAACGGTTTGCAGCATCAGTGGAGCACGGGCGGCGGGATCGATCGCCGGATGGGCGCAGACAAACAGCAGCTTGAGCCGCTCGTCGGGAAATTCGTTTTCATCGTCTATCTCACGAAAGGCGGTCTCGATGGCATGGGAAATCGCATCGTGGTTTTTCGCACGGGTATGGGAACGGCGCTGGCCGTCGATGAGCTTCCGGCGTGCGGTGTGAAGCAGCCAGCCGTTAGGATTTTCAGGGATCCCCTCAAGCGGCCATTGCCTGATCGCTGCTAGAAAAGCCTCTGACAAGGCGTCCTCCGCTCCCGCAAGATCCCCATCCGCCCGGATTGCCAGCCAGGCGAGCAGTTGCGAGTAGGAATCCCGTGCTGCGGATTCCACCGCGACGGTCACGGGAGGGAGGTTCATGGATTCGATCAGTCGGCAGGTGGCGGTGAGAGCGTGGGCCGGACCTCGACGGAGCCGCAGGTCGCCGAGGGACTGCGAGCGGCCCACTCCAGCGCGGTGTCGAGATCCGGCACCTCGATGACAAAGAAGCCGCCTAACATTTCCTTGGTCTCCGCGTAGGGGCCGTCCTGGATGTGGTGTTTCCCATCGCGGATTCTCAAAGTCGTGGCAGTGGCGGGCGGCTGAAGTCCCGCGCCGCTGACCATGATGCCGGATCCGGCGAGCGCTCCGGCATAGGCGCTCCAGGCTCCCCAATAGGCCGGGGCCTGTTGGGGATTCTCGCGCTTGGCGATTTCGGCGGACGTTTCGGTAAATAGGAGCATGTATTGCATGTCTGGATGGTGTTGGTTGTTTTGGTGACTTGGGGAAAATTGTTTCCCTTCACGAGTCATGTCGTTTCAGGGGGCAGGATTTCGACATCACTTGCTGATTTTTTCAAAACAAGTTCGAAGCAAAAATCCCCGCAACACAAGCTGCCGGGAAAAACTTGGTTAAAAAGTCATCTCCAGATGCTGTGTCAATTTTGATGACGTTGAGCAAACCCAGGAAATCGTGAAAAATTGTGAAACTTTTGCGACTTTCGGCAGTTTCACTTTCGCTGAACGCCACGCAGCCTTCAGCTCTAACTAAAAATCGAATACCCCATGAAAAACTATCTCAAAGTCCTCGGCGTCACGATCCTCGCCACCACACTTTCCTACGGCGAGGAGGCTCCGGAAAAGCCAGAGAAGCCCAAGGCTCCGAATCCCGAAAAAATGTTCAAGAAGCTCGACACGGACGGCAACGGATCGCTCAGTCTCGAAGAATTCAAAGCCTCGCCACGGGGTCAGAAAGATCCGGCCAAGGCTGAAGAAGCCTACAAAAAGATGGATGCCGACTCGAAGGACGGCGTGAGTCTCGAAGAGTTTAAGGCAGCCGCTCCGGCACCGGGCAAGGGCAAGAAAAAAGAAGACGCGGCGGGGGA
>JBOFET010000344.1:0-7430 GCA_051648225.1 Luteolibacter sp. | reverse complement strand
TCGATGCAGGCGACGCGTTCCTATCAAGACCTCGACAACGACGTCCGCTGGCGGGTCGAGCAGCTCTACAACGATTACTTCTACCGGCGGCAGGAGGAATTCTGGCAGGCCCGTGGTTACGAAAAGCTCCCCGCGATGCGCCAGGCCAGCCCGATGCTGCTCTGCGGCGAGGACCTTGGCATGGTGCCAGCCTGTGTGCCCGGAGTGATGAAGGAACTCGGCATCCTGTCGCTGGAAATCCAACGCATGCCGAAGACTCACGAGACCGCGTTTTTCAATCCGGCGCAAGCGCCCTACATGAGCGTGGTGAGTCCGTCCACCCATGACATGTCCACCCTGCGCGCGTGGTGGAAGGAAGACAGCCGGACGACGGCCAGATTCGCCTGGGAGATGCTCGGCATCTCGTTCCCCGAGGCCGAACTTTCCGGGGAACTGACCACCCGGATCATCGCCCAACACCTGCAATCCCCGGCGATGTGGGCGATTTTTCCCCTTCAGGATCTGCTGGCGATGGATGAGTCGATCCGCCACCCGCAGCCGGAAGAAGAGCGCATCAACGTTCCGGCGATCATCCCATTTTACTGGCGCTACCGGATGCACCTCGGCATCGACACGCTCGCCGCTGCGGAAGGCTTCAACCGGAAACTGCGCCGCTTGCTGGAGGCGACTGGGCGTTGAACTGGGTTACGTAAACAGGGCGGCTGATCGGCGTCTCTGTGTCTCCTCTTCGGCTTCGTCTATTCTTTGGCGTAGTCGGGTCAAATCTTGCTCCTGAGGAAGACAACCAAACGCTCGATGATTCCGTAGCGTAGCACGGCTCGCTCCTGCGGTCTGATAGAAGTGTCCAAAATCTCCCTGAGAAGCCATTGGTTGGCCAGAGCAAGAGGATACGTGATCCAAATCATATGGAAAAAGATAGCGGTAAGCACACCAAGGAACGCATAGCCGAGATTATCCATCAAAAATGGTTGGACTAGGATACACCAAAAAGGAACAAAAATGATTGAGGCGCAGAGGAGAGAAAAGAAGGGAAAAACAAAGAAGCTCAATCTTCCAAGCTGGAGGGTGACTCTCGCAAAAGCCAAGTGCATCAGGGTCGCTACAATCAAAAAAATGCTAAACCACTTGATTAGGTAACCGGGAAGATCAGCCAAGAAAATGCCCCATCCATAAGACGTCCGAGTGCCACTTGAGAGCAGCTCATAAGTGAGAGGCAGGATCAACCAAAGAGCGGCGGATAGGACGATGCTGACGAAGAAGCGCATGAGATATAATTTTACCGTAGATGGGGATGAGTCTCACAAATCGAACCACGCTGCAATCGCTTCACGCAGATTCAACTCCAGTTCTGATTTCGTCTCGCCCTGCGTGACGCAGCCTGGCAATGCGGGAGCTTCAGCCCAGTAGCCGCCTTCTTCGGCCTCGTGGATGATCGCCTTGAACTTCATGAAGAGGTACTAATATCTGTGGGTGACGATGAAAGCTGATTTTCTAGCACACCTCAGACCGTTTCCAGCGGAGCGGGAAGGGGTTTGTAGGTCTGGATGGGGGGTTCCGGGCCAGCGGGAAGGGGCTTACAGGTCTGAATGGGGGGGTCCGGGCTAGCGGGAGGGGGTGTACAGGTCTGAAGGGTGACAGTCTGTCCGCTGGGAAGGGGTTTGCTGGACTGGAGGGGGCATCTGGCGGAGCGGATGGGGGGCTGTAGGGCTGTTTTGAGGCTCTGTGGCGGTGGATTTGGAAAAGAGGGACAGTAAGGTCCCTCCTCCTCAGCCCGGGGCGGGATGCGGCGTAACGCGTGGATGGGGGCCATCGGGTGGCACTTGTCTCAAAGTGCGCTGATGGCGCTCATGATGCGCTTGGCGATGCGGTCGTAGTCGTCCTTGCCTTTGGCGGCTTGGAGTTCTTCCGCGGTGAGACGGATGGGCTTGCCGACGGTGACGGTGATGCGGGCGAAACGGATTTTTCCGGAACCGCGGGGGAGGGCCTCGCGGGCACCGGAAATCCGAACCGGCTGGATGACTGCGCCGGATTTCACGGCGATGAGGCCGATGCCGGGGGCGGCGGTGCCGATTTCCCCGGTGAGGGTTCTTTCGCCCTCGGGGAATACGAGGACGCGTTCGCCTTCCTTGAGCTTGCGGATGATGGTTTTGAGACTGCCCATGTCCGGGCGGTCCTGATCGACCGGGATGGCGTTCCACCGTGGATAGAGCCATGCGCCGATCCCGGTGAAGAGGGTCTTGCGGGCGAGGTAGGTCATCTCGGTCTGGTAGAGATTCCCGATGAGCGGCGGGTCGAGAAAGCTTTGGTGATTGGAAGCGACGAGGACCGGGCCTTCGCTGATGAGGTTTTCCCCGCCGACGATTTTCAGGCCGAAGAGGGTGCGAAAGGCGGCACCGAAGGCCATCCAGCCTAGCCAGTAAATCCAGCCCATTTGCGTTTGAGGTTTCAAATCGAAGGGGTTCCCAAGGCGGGTAGGCCTTGTTGTTTGAGAATTTCAATGGCGGCGTCCACTGCGCCTTGGATGGTGAGGTGGGAAGTGTCGAGGACCACCGCGCCATCGGCGATTTTTAGCGGGGCGGTGAGGCGGCCGCTGTCTGCGGCGTCGCGCTGGGCGATGGAGTCCACCTCGCCGGCGTCTGAGCGGCGGCTGGCACGGACGTGCTCGTGGGCGTCGATGTAGATTTTAAAAGGCGTATCGGGGAAAACGACGGATCCGATGTCGCGGCCTTCCATGATGATGCTGGTGTGGTCGAGGTAGTTCCGCTGGAGGCTGACGAGTAGGTCGCGGACTTCCGGGATGGCGGAAATGGCGGAGACGTTCGCGTTGACCTCCTCGCTGCGGAGTTCGTCGCCGGGGTCCACGCCGTCGATGGTGCAGGTGGAGGTCATGCCGATTTCTCCGCAGTGGATGTGGATTCGATCGAGCAGGGCGATGACGGCGGCAGTGTCTGCGGGGTCGATATTTTCCTGGAGGACCTTCCAGGTGACGGCGCGGTACATGGCACCGGAATTGATCATGACGAGTCCGAGGCGCTTGGCGATTTCGCGGGCGAGCGTGCTTTTCCCCGAGGCGGCGGGGCCGTCGATGGCGATGGCGAACCGTGGGGGATGGGCGGGGTGGTTGCTCACGCTTTGGAAAGGGTGGGGAGTGAGAAATCGGCGGGATCGGAGCGCTCGTGGAGGATGGCCTGGAGGTGGTGGGCGAAGCCGGGATAGGAGGTATTCACGCAGTCGGTGTTTTGAATGACGGTCTCGCCTTCCGCGAAAAGTCCGGCGATGGCGAAGGCCATGGCGATGCGGTGGTCGCCGCAGCTCTGGATGGTGGCTCCGTGGAGCGGCTTGCCGCCGGTGATTTCCATGCCGTCTTCGAACTCCTCGACCTCGGCACCCATGGCGCGCAGGCCGTTGACGACGGTGGTGATGCGGTCGGTTTCCTTGACGCGGAGTTCCTTGGCATTGCGGATGATGGTGCGGCCTTGGGCGAGTGCGGCAGCCACGGCGATGACGGGAATTTCATCGATAAGATTTGGCACCTCGTCGATGAGGATGGTGGTGCCGGTGAGCGCCGCGCCTTGGATCTTGATGTGGCCGATGGGCTCGCCGTGCGTGCTGTGGACGATCTCAGACAGGTGTGCACCCATGCGGCCGAGGACTTTGAGAATGGCGGTGCGGGTGGGATTCAGGCCGACGTCTTTGATCGTGAGACGGGATCCGGGAATGGCGGCGGCGGCGACGAGCCAGAACGCGGCGCTGGAGATATCACCGGGCACGGTGAAATCACAGGCTTGGGGGATTTGTCCGCCCTCGATGGCAATGGCGTCGCCCTCGCGACGGGTGGGGACATGAAAGGAGGCGAGCATTTGCTCGGTGTGGTCGCGGGTCTCGGCTGGCTGGATGACGGTGGTAGTGCCCTCGGCGAACATGCCTGCGAGAAGGACGGCGCTTTTCACCTGGGCGCTGGCGACTGGCATGTCGTAGGTGACGGGGTGCAGCTTGGCGGCGTGGATGAGCAGGGGAGCGCAGCCGGGTTTTTCTCCGAGTGTCTCGATGTTCGCGCCCATCTGGCCGAGCGGCACGGTGACGCGGCCCATGGGGCGGGAGGAAAGGGAAGCGTCGCCGAAGAGCTCGGTGGAGAACTCCTGGCCGGCGAGAAGTCCTGCGAGGAGCCGCATGCCGGTGCCGGCATTTCCGCAATCAATGGGCGCGGCGGGGGCGGTGAGTTTCATCGACTGGCCATGGATGCGCAGGTTGACGGGGCCGTAGCCGGGGAGTTCGTCGAGCACCTCGTGGCGTGCGCCGAGTGCCTGCATGGCGTTGAGGGTATTCACGCAGTCCTCGCTGGGTAGGAAATTGCGGATGGTGCAGGTGCCGTTGGAAAGCCCGCCGAGGATGGCGGCGCGGTGCGACATGCTTTTGTCCCCGGGGACGCTGAACTCGGCGTGGAGTTGGGTGATGGCTTTGACTCGAAATTCCGACATGTGGGGTGAAAAAACTATTGGGGGTGATTCAACGGATCCCGGCGCTGTTTGGCGGTGACGAGCCACCGTTTGGCGTGCTCTTGGTCGCCGTTTTGAAGGCTGGTGAGGATTTCCTCAAGGTCGGTGATGGATTCCTTGAGCAGGTCGATGAGTGCCTCGCGGTTCTCGGTGACGATCTCCGCCCACATGGCGGGATTTCCGGCGGCGACGCGGGTGGTATCGCGCAATCCGCCGCCGCCGAAGCGGCCTTCGCCCGGGTCCTTCAAACAAACCCGCGCGGTGCTGGCGGACATGAGGTGCGGCAGGTGGCTGATTCTCGCGACGAGCTCGTCGTGGATCGCGGCGCTCATCCAAGAGGTGCGGCAGCCGATGGTTTTCCAAAAGCGCTCGAGCGCGGCGGCTTGCTCGGGGGGAGCGCCGCTGTCGTTGGTGAGCAAGCAGGCGGCGTTTTTAAAGAGGGTGGAGGTGACGGCGGCGAGGCCGTTGCGCTCGGAGCCAGCCATCGGATGGCTGCCGATGAAGTGGATGTCGCGGCCTTGGAGCAGCGGGGCGATTTTCCGGTGAGGGACCCGTTTCACGCTTCCCACGTCGGTGATCAGGCAGCCAGCGGGCAGTCCGGCTTCCAGAGCGGCAGTGACCAGGGTGGCCATGGCGCCAACAGGCACCGCGAGAATGATAAAGTCCGCATCGCGGACGGCTTCGGCGAGATCGTTGGTGACGCCGGAGATGCCGAGTTCTTTGGCGGCAGCGACGGTTTCCTCATGGCGGGCCCAGAGCCGGATCACCGGTGGACTCTCCAGCGCGGCGAGTGCCAGGGCGAGCGAACCGCCAAGCAGGCCGCCGCCGAGGATGGTGATGGTGGGAAAATCGTTCTTCATCGAAAATGAAACGACCGGGTCCAATGCGTCGGACCCGGTCGGTTTCCTGGGATAGGGTTTACCGGGAATCAAAAAATCTCAGGGCACGCGGAAGTAGCCTTTTCCCTCGCCGGTATAGGTGGGGTCTTGCACCAGGGTGCCGCTCGGGATGTCGCGGACATCGACCACCTTGTTGTTATAAGGGCTGAAAACGAAACCGTCCTTGCCAGGCACTTTGTTGGCGAACTTGTATTCCGGGCGTTTTTCAGGGGCAGGAGTGGTGGTCGGGCTGCTCGGCGGAGTCGTCGTGCCGCCGGTGGCCGACTCGGTGGTGTTAGGCTTCGTTTCCTGCGGCTTGGTGGCGTTTTCCTTTTCCTTCAATGCATCCCGCTGTGCTTGGATTTTCTGCTGTGCGGGGCTGGTGACCGTTTGTTGCGGCGGAGTCTGAGTCGGCTTTTTCTTGTCCTTGCTTTCGTCGTAAGGGACGCAGGCGGCGAGCAAAATGCAGCTGAAACTGGCGGCAATGGTGGAAAAATGAGGAGTCATGATGGTGGAAGGCGGGAGTGTGAATGCGATTTCGAAGCGGTCGGCGGCAGACGGTGTTTTCTTGGCGGGGATCATGGGTGGCTCTCACCGTTCGTCAAGTCAGGTCATCGATTTCTCCCGGATATCCGGACATTTCCGGGTGCTTGTTGACGGGCACGAGCCGGGATGAAACGTTCTTCCGCGATGCCAGATGTCACCATCCACGCCGTCGGGATCGTATTGGAAAATTTGAATCCAGTGCTCTACCGCGTCACCTTGCCGAACGGGAAACCGATCCTCGCCCACCTGTCCAAGCCGCTGACAGAGGCAAAGGAGGTTTTTTCCATCGACGAGCGCCTCGTGCTGGAACTCACGCCGTATGACTTCGACCAGGCGCGGATTCTCGGGAGGGCGTGAGGTGAGTTATTTCCCGATGCAGAAGCTGCTGAAAATCACGCCTAGCAGATCCTCGGTATCGACCTTGCCCGGGATTTCGCCGAGTGCGTCGAGGGCTTCGCGAAGATCGATGGCGGCGAGTTCCGGGTCTGAAGCGTCGTCGAGCAAGTCCAAGGCAGCCAGCAGCGAGGTGCGGGCTAACTGAAGGCTGGCCTGGTGGCGGGCGTTGATGGCCACCGCGTGCTCGCCCCAGTCGGATTCGCTGAAATGAAGGGAGTCGCGGATGGCGGCGGAGAGGGAATCGAATCCCACGCCGCTGGTGCAGGAGAGCCGCACCGCCGCGACTCCCTGCCACGATGGATGCTCGCCGAGATCCGTCTTGTTGAGCACTTGCAGGTGCTTTGCAAACGTCGCCGGAAGCACCGCATCGACCGGTCGCGGCTGGCTGGCATCTGCGATTTCCAACAACAAATCGGCGGCCTCGATCTGCCGGACGGTACGTTGGATCCCTTCCGCTTCGATCCGGTCGGACGCCTCACGCACTCCGGCGGTGTCCACCAGCCGCAGGGGGAGGCCGTGCAGATTGATCACTTCCTCAATCGTGTCGCGGGTGGTGCCGGCGATGTCGCTCACGATCGCGCGCTCAAATCCTAACAGCCGATTCAGCAGGCTGGATTTCCCCACGTTCGGCTCGCCGAAAATCACGGTCCGCACGCCCTCGCGCAGCACCCGGCCCTGGTCGGCGGTGGCGAGCAGCGACTCCACCACACCGAGCACCGCGCTCACCCGGCCACGGAGCTGGGCACCGGTCTGCGGGTCGATGTCTTCCTCAGGAAAATCAATCCAGGCCTCCAAGTGGGCGAGCGTTTCCAGGAGCTGGTCACGCGCCTCGGTGGTGCGTTTTCCAAGCGTCCCTTCGAGCTGACTGCGAGCCGCCCGCAGCGAGAGCCGCGTCTGCGCGGAAATCAAATCCATCACACCCTCCGCCTGCGTGAGGTCCAGCTTGCCATTGAGAAACGCACGCTGCGTGAACTCGCCCGGCCCTGCCGGAACCGCGCCACAGGCAAGAAACCGGCCGAGCACCTCGCGGGTGACCAGGATGCCGCCGTGGCCGGTGAATTCCACACAATCCTCGCCGGTGTAGCTGTGCGGCGTGCGGAAAACCGTCAGCAGT
>JBOFET010000343.1:0-6784 GCA_051648225.1 Luteolibacter sp. | reverse complement strand
GCTTTCCACCGCACAGACGGCCAAGGAAAGGACGCCGGAACAGAAAACCCTCGCCGAAGCCAGTATCATCGGCGACCGCACGACTCTCAGGGCGGACGCTTTCATCCCGGCGACCATGGGGGTGATCTTCCTGCTCCTGCTCATTTACTTCAAAATGATCGGTGGCTATCGCCCCATCAAGATCGACGAGCAGCATTGAGCCGGAACCGGTTCTGAATTTCCCCAAAAGCGGCGAGGCTCTCCAGCTTCGCCGCTTTTTGTGCGCTTGCGGCAAGACCGTTCCAGGGGTGGACTCTTGGCCGATGAACACGGGTGGCAGAAAAATCCGGAAAGTCGGCGCCATCTGCGTCGGGTTTTTCCTGATGTGCCAGCCACTCCTCGCCCAAGAGGCGAAGATCAACCTCGCGGACGGCTTCGATTTCCCCGTAGGCAAACCCAATGCGGAAGGCTACTACAAGGCCCGCGGCCTCCGCCTGCGAGAACCGCGCCACTACGGCGAGGACTGGAACGGCCGGGCCGGAGGCGACAGCGACAAGGGAGATCCGGTTTATGCGATCGCCGATGGCATCGTCACCTTCGCCCACAACGTGCGCGGTGGCTGGGGAAATGTGGTGCTGACCCGCCACGCCTACCGGGACCCGAGTTCTGGAAAGGTCAAATACATCGACACTCTCAACGGCCACCTCGACACGATGGCAGTTTCCGTCGGCCAGCGCCTCAAACGCGGCCAGTTAATCGGCACCATCGGCTCGAACTTCGGCATGTATCCGGCGCACCTGCATTTCGAAATGCGGCACAACATCACCATCGGCATGGCGCGGAACGGCATCCCTGCCGATTTGGAAAATTGGGCGGACCCCACCGCATTCATCGTGAAACACCGCCAGCTCAACCGCGAATGGCGGGCCGTCCCTCTGCCGACCAGGACCTATCAACCCTACGCAGGCTTCCCGGGACTTTGAAATGATCGCGAAATCCAAGCCGAAGAACCCGTGGTTCACGGTCCTGCTCATCATCGCCGCAGTCGCTCTCTGGGCCTACAATCAGTCCCATGCACCGCAGGCACCGGAGCGCGAAGCACCTCGTTCCAAGCAAACTGCGGGCGGTCCCGTAAGACCACCCGCAAAGACCGGAGCCTACGAGACTCATCGAGGCTGTACCCTCGTGGAAGCCCGCGGCAACGACGGCGATAGTTTCCTGGTCAGGCTGCCAAACGGGAAAAAGGCCGAATTCCGGCTTTATTTCGTGGATGCCCCGGAAAGCGCCTTCAAGAGCTACTCCGGCGGCGAGACCAACCATCGGCGCATCCAAGACCAAGCCGCAGACCTCGGTGGCATCACGTCGGAGCAGGCGGTGGAAATCGGGAAAAAGGCCAAGGTGTTCACCACGGATGCGCTTGCAAGCCACCCCTTCGACCTGCACACGAGCTGGGATAGCCCCTTCAACGACAATCGGTTCCACGCCTTCGTCGAAATCAAACACCACGGCAAATCCCGCTGGTTGCACGAAGTGCTCGTGGAAAAAGGGCTGGTTCGCATCCACACCAAGGGAGCGGATTTGCCGGACGGCACTCCCTCGGCGAAGTCCAAGGCGCGTTTGCTCGAACTGCAGGCCACCGCAAAAAGGAGCGATGCCGGAGCGTGGGGTTTTTGAAATGCCCCTGATCAGACGTTCTCAAAAACCACTGTGGCGCCCATAATATCCGGGAACTGGAGCCTCTGCGGTTCGCGCCATGACCGGGTTCGCATCGGCGGCGGTTGGCCAGCCCGTTGCCTCCACCCGAGTCGCCTTGCTTCCAAAACTGGCCCGGGGACCCGACCACTTGACAGGCTCCAAATCCACATCGTCGGGAATGTCGATGGCATTCCGCACCTCGTAGCTGAGAACTCCCACGGCCACCAAGGCCAGAATTCCCAACCCTGCGGCGATCGTCCACCCCGTCATCAGCGAGAGGCCAAAAAGGGCGACGATGGCCCAAGAAATCCCACTAATCCACAGCACGCAGGAGCAAGTCACTGCGAATGAGGTCATCAGGGAAAGGGGAAAAGCTTTCACGAAAGGTAAGAAACCACACAAAGCGAAATGTTCAAGCTTTTTGGTCACTACGCGAATGCGTAGGATCGCCTGTGGCGATCCTCTCTCCTCGATGCTGGGCATCTCTTCATCTCGCTCAGCGCTAAGGCGTGCCATTTTCTTGGCAAGAGAAACGCCGATCCAGTCGGCGGGGAATCCCGGACTGGCCGGTCACCAGCGGAAAGAAATCAACCCGTGGCAGGGGGCGGATTTGAACCGCCGACCAAAGGCTTATGAGTCCTCTGCTCTACCGCTGAGCTACACTGCCTGGGTTCTTCGGAGGCAAATACCTCTTCCAAAGGCGGATGGGGTAATGTCATGAGGGTGAATTGTCCACCGGAAATTCGTCAAAATCTCGCCTGCTGCGCGCCAAAGCCACGCCGGTAGGCGTCTTTCCCTCCTCACAGATCTGCGGCGGCGGGCCTTCCGCCACGAACAGCCCGCCGTGGACTCCGCCACCCGGACCCAGCTCGATCACCCAGTCAGACGCGGCGATCACATCCAGATGGTGCTCCACGACTAACACGCTGTGGCCCGCGTCACGCAACCTCAGGAAGGCACCCAACAGCTTTTCCACATCCCCGAAGTGGAGTCCCGTCGTCGGCTCATCGAACAAGTACAACGTGTGCGGCGCCTGCGGTTTCGCCAGCTCCACCGCCAGCTTCAAGCGCTGCGCCTCGCCACCGGAAAGCGTGTTCGCAGGCTGCCCGAGCTGCAAATATCCCAGCCCCAGATCCTCCAGGGTCTCTAGAATCCGATGGATTTTCGGAATCGGCCGGAAAAACTCCCGCGCCTCAGCCACCGACAGCGCAAGCACCTCAGCGATCGATTTCCCCTTGTAAGTCACCTCCAACGTCTCGCGATTGAAGCGCCGACCATTGCACGCCGGGCAAGGCACCCACGCGTCCGGCAAGAAGTGCATCTCGATTTTCAACCGCCCGTTCCCCTGGCACCGCTCGCAGCGCCCACCCGCCGCATTGAAACTGAAGCGCCCTGGTCCGTAGCCGCGTTGTTTCGATAAATTCAGCTTTGTGAAAAGATCCCGCACCAGATCGAACACCCCGGTAAACGTCGCCGGATTCGACCGCGGGCTGCGACCGATCGGCGACTGGTCCGCGACCACGAATTTCTCAATCTGCTCCAACCCGTCGATCCCGTCATGCGCTCCCGGAGCCTCGCCCGAGCCATGAAAATGCCGGGCCAGCGCCCGCCGCAAAATGTCGTCCGCCAGCGTCGATTTCCCGCTGCCACTCGGCCCACACACACAAACCAGCCGCCCTAACGGAATCACTACATCCAGATTCCTCAAATTGTGCTCCCGCGCCCCACGGATCACCAACTCCCCGCTCTTCCCCTTCTTGAATCTGGATTCTTGCCTCTGGCTTCTTCCCCTCAGCCACTCCCCCGTCGGCGATTTGATCTCCCTCGGCACCCCCGCCGCCAGCAGCTCCCCGCCCGCTGCCCCTGCGCCCGGCCCGATATCGATCAACCAATCCGCCGCCCGGATGATTTCCTCATCATGCTCCACCACCACCACTGTATTTCCCAAATCCCGCAACCGCGTCAGCGCCCCGATCAATCTCGCCGTATCCGCCGCATGCAGCCCGATGCTCGGCTCATCCAGCACATAAATCACCCCGGACAACCCCGCGCCTAACTGAGTCGCCAGCCGGATCCGCTGCGCCTCCCCGCCCGATAGAGTTCCGCTCGTCCGTTGCAGAGTCAGATAGTCCAACCCCACTTCTTCCAAAAACGCCAACCGCGTCCGCACATCACCCGCCAGCCGCTTGCAAACCTCCGCCTTCCCCGCCTCAAACTCAATCCCCTCCATCCACCGCATCGCATCGGCCACGCCCAATTCACAAAAATCCTGAATTCCCAGCCACTCGCCAGATTCTTCCTCAGCGCCCCTCTCTGCGACCTCCGCGTTTCGCTTCCTCCCTCCCTCGATCTTCACCGCCAACCACTCCGCCTTCAACCGCTTCCCCCCACAAACCCCGCACGCCCGGTGCGCCATGAACTTCGCCAGCTTCCGCCGCGTGATTTCCGACTTCGCCTCCCGATACCGCTTCAAAGTCTTCTCCGCATCCTCCCCCTCGCCTAGCAGCGCCGGATCACAAAACATCTCCTTACCCAATCCCTCACACGCTTCGCACGCTCCGACATGAGAGTTGAAGGAAAAATGCTTCGGCGAAAGTTCCTCCACCACGAACCCCGTCCGCGGATTCCGATAACTCGTCTGGAACGCCAAGTCCCGCCAAGCATCCGCACCCGGCTCCTGCACCGCCGCCCGCGCCTCCGCCCCGCACAGCCGCAACGCCGTTTCCACCGAATCCGCCAGCCGCGACTCCACCCCAGGCCGGATCACAAACCGGTCCACCACGATCTCCACCGCCGCCGGAAACTCCGGCCACTTCGCCCCCGCCTCCTCGATTTCCAAAACCTCCCCATCCACCCGCACCCGGATGTATCCCTGCCGCTGCAAATCACCCAGCAACCTCGCCGGTTCCCCCAGCTCCTCCTTCGGCAACGGTGCCAGCAAAATCACCTTCGTACCCTCCGCCATCTTCGCTAACACCTCCACAATATCCGCCGCGCTCATCCGCTCCAGCCGTTCGCCCGTCACCGGATCATGCGGAATCCCCGCCGCCGCCCACAGCACCCGCAGATAATCGTAAATTTCCGTCGCCGTCGCCACCGTCGAGCGCGGATTCAGCCCCCCGCCCCGCTGCTCGATCGCGATCGCCGGACTCAGCCCCTCGATCGAATCCACATCCGGCTTCTCCAGTTGATCCAAAAACTGCCGCGCATACACCGACAGCGATTCCACATACCGCCGCTGCCCCTCCGCATACAGCGTGTGAAATGCCAGCGACGATTTCCCCGACCCGCTCGGCCCCGTGATCACCACGAGCTTCCCCCGCGGGATGTCCACGTCGATGTTCTTCAAATTATGCTGCCGTGCCCCACGGATCCGGATCGCGTCCACGCCATCAGGAAGAAGGGTGAAATCCAGAATGGCGAGTGCGGAATCAACCTAAGGCCCCAAGTCCATCCATCCACCTACTAAAGCCCGCCCAACCCCGACCCAAACCCCATCCCACTCAGTCCCAAACCTCATCCAGCTCAGCCCGAAAAGTCGGTCAGAAATCGATCCAAAGCATGCAGCAGTTCGCCACGAAGCCCGCTCAGATTAAATGCCCGTCCCTCTGTCATGATGAGAGAAATTAGACCAACGGTCCGAGAGAATCTTCCATTTTCCCTCCAAAAGAAACCGGTCGATGAAATCATCCCAGAAAACCCTTAAGTCACCCAGATGACTGATGCTAAAGCTTCTTTAGTTCCCATGGTATTCCACTCCCAGCCTGAAGAACCTCGGCCGGTTGCCAATTGCCATTTTCGCCGTTCGAAAGCCGTTCTCATCAGGAGCCGAGACGGTGATGCCATCCGGAATCCAGCGCCGCAGGTCCTCGCTGCTTTCGATGATGTAGGACACTCCGACTTGGGTTCCGAAAAATGTCACGCAAGACTCTGATCCTTCTAGAGTCACCGGCAGGCTGGTTTCCCCCGCCTCTCCCGGCACTAGATCAAGCGCGTAGGAGAGCAGCAAATCATCATCTGAGGAGAAGATCGCTTCCGCATTCGCTGGATAATCATAACCGTTCGCGAGCAACCATCTTGCCGCGGGAAAAGCATCCGTATCGATGGCTTGCGAAGTCCGCCCAGCCCACGTCGGTGTGGAAAACCCCATTTTGTCACTGAAGTGGTAAACGACCAGTGAATCTGGCGAGTTGGGGAATAATCTGGATTCGGCGTATGGAGCATTTCCGGTGAAAAACACCTTCCGCAAACTGATGCATCCCGCGAAGAGTTGATAAGGCGATACGGACAGGGCCTCGGGCAGGACGATGGACACGAGCGAGGTGCAACCTTGAAACGCCTGACCCCCAATTTGTCCCAGGTTTCTACCAAAACGGATGTTAACCAGACTCGTGCAACCTTCGAATGCCAGTCCGCCTACGCCACGCAATTCTGTTGGCAAGGAGAGTTCCCTGAGGCTCCTGCAACCCTTGAAGGCAAAATCACCAATGGAAAATGTATTGGGGGAAAACACTATCTTCCTCAAAGCCGTGCAGCCCTCGAACATCGATTTGCCCACCGAGTAGGTTCCCGCCGGAAAGGAAATCTCTTCAAGAGCCGGGCATGATCGGAAGGTTTCACTCTGGATGTTCTTGATCGATCCTGCAGCCACAACCTTTCTTAGCTTCGAGCAATTGTTGAAGAGTCTATTCCCGAGGTAGTCGATGTTTCCGGGGATTAAGATTGCAGTGAGGGAAGTGCATCCGTTGAAAGCCGAATCCCCCAACAGATAAACGGAATCAGGAATCGAGAATGATGAAAGGGAGGAACAAAAAGCGAAGGCGGAGCTGCCTACCTCGCGCAAATTTTGCGGAAGTTCGATATGCTTAAGGCTCCGGCAATCGTAGAAGGTTCCGGGAGGCAGGAATTCAAGGTTCTCCGGCAGACTTGTTACAGTGAGGCTCTGACAGTGCTCAAAAACAAAGTCGCCTAGATACAAAAGATTCCGGGGGAGTAGAACCTCCTCCAGTAATCCACACCTTAGAACCTGTTTAAAGTCTTCTGAGGAGGAGCGAGATGAAGGCGAGACGGATCATGGCGAGGGATGAGGCGAGCTTTCGTTCACAGTTTT
>JBOFET010000342.1:0-3367 GCA_051648225.1 Luteolibacter sp. | reverse complement strand
CGGCTCGGTGCTGGAGGGAAATGGATGGGGCGGGCTTGTCGTCGGCAGACCATTCGAGCGTGCCGAGCGCGCCCTTTGGCTTGGTGGATTCGATCTCGATGGCGAGGGTGGTGTAAGCTCCGGCGGGCAGTCGGGTGGGCGGGTCTCCGCGGGGAGTCCCGGCCTTGGATGGAAATCCTAACAACCGGTAGCGGGCGATGTTTGCGGGATCCGGGCGGTAGGAGAGTTTGATGTCGCAGTCTGCGAGGCCGCCCGAGCGGACGGAGATGAGGAGCAGGGTGGCGGAGGGTTTCCACGGGCAGGCGATGGTCTCGGTGGAAACGGTGGCGAGATGGGCGCTCATGCCACTGTCGCGGTTGTCCGGGTGCCATGGCGGACTGCCGCTACGGGCGATGGCGGCGGTGCCTTGGAGACGAAGCGGGAAGCTGTTGATGATTTCATCCGGCTGGACGGATTCGTGGGGCGGGAGTTTGCCGTCCTCGTGGATGGATCGGGTGAGTGTGGTTAGGTTAGATTTGCCGGGAAGGATCGGCAGTTCGAGAGTGGATGCGCCTGCGGTGAAGATTGAAATTCGAGCGGCTGCGACGGGGAGAGGCTGCGGAGCGACCTGTGGGGCGGGTGGCTCGACGGGTAGGGCGGGCGCGGCGGGAACGGGCGCGGCGGCTTGGGTGGGATTTTCTGCCGGGACCCGGATCATGATGAATGTCGCGAGGGCCAGCACGGCGGCGGCAGCGGCGGGGATGAACCAAGGATGGAAGGACCTGCCTCCAAGGCGGGCCGAGCGGCGGATGTTTTCGCGCTGGCGCGGCAAGAGCTGGGCGGTGGGAGTGGTGAGTCTTTCTTTGAGGAACCGCTGGATTTCCCGTGCTTCTTGGATTTTTTCTTGAACCGCAGGACGGGTGGCGGCGGCTTGTTCGACCGCAGCGGCGGCTTCGGGTGAGAGTTCGCCGAGGACGTATGCGGTGATCTGAGGGTCGTCTGGGTGGGGGTGCATGGAAGGAGAAGTGCTAGGGGCGGAGGTCGTTGGGAAGGATTTCCCGGAGGCGCTGGAGGCCGGTGTGGATGAGGAAGCCGATGTTGCCAGTGGTGAGACCGGTGATGGCTTGGATTTCGCGGTAGCTGAGGTCTTGTTGGAACTTGAGGAGGATGACGTCGCGTTGGTTGGCGGTGAGGCGGTCCAGGCAGGCGGTGATTTGTTTTAGCCGGTCCTGCCGGGCGGATGCCTCGTCGGGTGGTAGCTCGGGGCCGGCGACTTTCTGCCAGTGGATGTCGTCGAGTGGCTGGGTGCGTTTGTCCTTGCGGAGCACATCGAAGGCGCGGTTCCGACACACGGTGAAGAGCCAGGACTTGAGATTGTCCCGGACTTTTTCGACGTTTTGCTGGCAGAGGCGTGTGAAGGTGTCCTGCACCACGTCGCGGGCGAGATCGATGTCATGGAGGATGGTCGAGGCATAACCGATGAGTGCGGATTCGTAATCCACCATGGCCTGTTCGATGAACATCTCCCGGTCGCAAGGGGGTGATGGTTTGATCGGTGAAGGCACGGGATTCTGTGGGGAAACGGGCAGCGGCAGCGGAATCTTGGGGGGATTTCCCGGAAACCGGAAATTCAGCGGATGAAGTAGCTGAGATGCTCGAGCTCGAGTGCGAGATCGACGTTGTTCACGGTGACGTCGGGCGGGACTTCCAGCATGATCGGGGAGAAATTCAGCACGCCTTGGATCCCGGCGGCGATGAGCCGGTTGACCACCGCTTGGGCGAACTCGACGGGCACGCAGAGAATCGCAAGTTTTACGCTGTGAGCCGCGATGAAGGACTCCAGATCCGACTCCGGGTGGACCGGGATGGTGATGCCGCGGGTGCGGGTGGATTCCGGCTTTGCGTCGAAGGCGGCGACGACTTCGAATCCTTCTTTCTCGAATCCATGATAGCGCAGCAGCGCGGAGCCGAGGTTTCCCGCGCCGACGAGGATGACCGGCTGCAAGTGCTCGCGACCGAGCGTTTCGCGGATCATCGTGGAAAGCACGCTCACGGGGTAGCCGAGGCCCCGGGTGCCGAATTGACCGAAATAGGCAAGGTCCTTGCGGAGTTGCGCCGGTTTCACTCCTGCGGCCCGGGCGAGTGTGGTCGAACTCACGGTGGAGACTTCGTTTGCGATCAATTTCTGAAGGCAACGGTAATAAATCGAGAGCCGATAGATCGCCTTTTTCGGGATATCCACCTTGTCGGGTTTTTCGGACAGGTCCACGGCTGCGGGAGGTGGTTAGAGGTTTTCTGGCTTCTGGAGCAACGCTGAGACGCGGTTGAGCAGAAATCCAGCCCCGCCGCCGTCCACGACGCGGTGGTCGAAGGTGAGCAGCAAGTCGGCCACGGTGGCCGGCAGGAATGCCTCGACCTGGGCGCTCCAGACCGGCTTTTTCACCCCGGCGCCGATGCCGAGGATGAGGGTCTCGTTCGGAAGCGGGATCGGCGTGCCGGTGGTGAGGCCGAAGGTGCCGAAATTCGTCACCGTGGCGATGCCCCCGCTGCAATCCTGCTCGGTCAAGCGGCGGCGGCGGGCACGGTCCACGAGGTCGTCGTATTCCGAAATGAGGTCAGTTAGGGATTTTTGGTCCACTTTCCGGACGACGGGGACCACCACGCCATCCTCCACCTGCACGGCCACTCCGATGTCGAACGACCGTGGGTGGACCACCTTGTCGCCGATGAGATAGCCGGCGGTGGTAGGAGTTTCGGTGAGGGCAAGGGCGAAAGCACGCAGCAGATAGAGCGTGAGACCCGGTCTCGGGGATTGGTTCCGGCGGTGGTCCAGAGTGGGATCGAGCAGGACCGGGAGGCCCACGGTGGCGAGCGGTCGGGTCCAGCTCCGGCGCATCGCGTCCGCCACGGCAAGCCGCATGGGTGAAGCGGCTGAACTCGGCCATGTGTCCAGATAGTCGAGGAACCGTTCCAAGTCCTCGACGGTGACACGGCCACCAGCACCGGTCCCGGCGATGGCGGAGATGTCAGCTTCGCGGATGCCGAGATCGTCCATCCGGGCACGCATTCGAGGGGAAATATAGTGTGCCCCCATGACTCCGGTGGGCACGGGCAGGCCTTTAACGCTGGTGACCACGGCGGGAGCTTCCTCGTAGGCGTCGTCATCGAGAGCGAAGTGAAGGTTCGCCTCCGCTTGATTCGGGCCTTGCGAATGACTGGAAGCGGAGCGTTTTGCCTCGATGGATTCGAGCGACTCCACCCCGGTGCGTGCGACTTCGGCATCCGTCACGTTCAACAGGCCCAGCAGCGTTCCGACGGAGTAGGAAATTCCCTCCTGAGCCCGCAGTTCCGAGACCACTCCATCGCACAAGGTGGTGACCCCCATCAC
>JBOFET010000341.1:0-1006 GCA_051648225.1 Luteolibacter sp. | reverse complement strand
CGGGGATTTGCAGGATGCGATCACGTTTTTGCGAAGCTGATACTTCAAGCTCGCGCTCCAGTTGATCCGACCGCAAACGGAAACCGCCAAGTGCGCCAAGTGGAAGAGATAGAAAATCAACATCAAGGGGTTTGAAGGGTTTTCGATCCTAACCTCCTTGAAATTCATTCCTTGGCGCACTTGGCGTCTTGGCGGTGAAAAACCCTCTTCCTTCACGATTCCGCCATGAAGCCTCCCTAACGAAGCAACCCTGAGCTGAGTCCCGGGCGGGTTCCCTTGCATTTCCCCGGCGGATGCTGCCATCGTCTCAGAAACGATGCCAACCGAGGAATTCCCCACCCTGCCGAAGCGCCGCTTCGATGCGGAAACCACCTTGGTGGGCGCGGCGGTGTTGCTGCTCTTGCTGCCATGGCTTTTGGTTTCGTCACCCGACTATCGGGAGCTGACGCTACAGGTCTTCGGAATCGCCGCAGTCTGCCTGGCGTGGTGCATCTCCGGCCTGCGTGCTGTGATTTGCGAGCCGCTCGTGCGCTGGCCCATCGCCTGCATCATCGTCGCCCATGCGGCATCGCTCGTCGGCGGGCTGCATGATGGGGAAAAGGTGGGAAATGCTGGGTTTCATTTTCTCACCGGAACCAGCGGCATTCTCGGAATGGGAGCCTTGACGTGGGTGCTTCTCCGCCCCCGCTGGCGAGCAGGCGCATGGCGGACCTTCCTCGGGCTAACGGTTCTCCTCGTGGTGGCATCGCTGCTCGGGTTCTTGGTCTTTAACCAATGGCACGTGGATCTCACCCGTCACACTCCCCACATGGACATCCGCCGCTTGAGCTTGGTCTGGGCGCCGCGACTTCTATCAGGAGAACTCGGGGGCCAGTTCTGGGCGCATTCCAATACAGCGGCTTTCCTCTTCGCCGCAGCTTGGGCGGTGCTGGCGGATGCCCTGTTTCTACGGCCAAGACACGCTGCAGCGGGATGGCTTCTGGCGCTCCTGCTCGCCTTCGCCGTT
>JBOFET010000340.1:0-11703 GCA_051648225.1 Luteolibacter sp. | reverse complement strand
AATGCTTCCTCAAGACTCGGAGCCACGAACAAATTTGCAGCGGAATAGAGCAGTGCCTGTTGGTAAGGATCCTTGACATAGCCGACACTGATCAGCCCTGGTAGGTCAAGTGGGGCTTTGCGGTCATTGTAACCGATACATACAGGCACCAAGTCGGGAAGATTAAGCTTCCGGATCGCCTGAACGAGATGATCCATTCCCTTCCGCTTGTCGCCAAGATCAGAGCACGAAAACAACAGGATGAATTTGTCTGCGGGCAGATTGAGTTCCGCCCTGCACGCAGCTTGGTCGCGTGGCAAAAAGATATCGAGCGGGACACTCAAACGTACCATCAACGGCCTGTCGGCCGGGGAATCGGCAGGTGCCTGGCGCGCTGCCGCCAAAGTCTGGATCTCTCGCCTCGTCCACATGCTGTTAGCGGCAAGCACGAGTTTCGACGTGGATTGGATCAATTCCATTTTTTGCTGCCAAGCCGGGGCGATTTGCTTGGGATCCAAAGAGGGGTATTCGTTCGGAGTGGGGCAGGCTTCATCGCAGCCCGTTAGGTTTTTGGTGCAACCTCCGCGATACGCACAGCGTCCGGAAAGCAGCCAACTGTCGTGCAGTATGGAGACCGTCGGCATAGCATCCGCAATCTCCTTCAGGATGGAAGGCTCCAAACTTGCTGCGTGGATGTTCCCCACAATCACGACATCCGGGGAGAAAGCCTTCAGGCTCGGGATGATCTGCTCCACAAACGGCAAAGCCCTCTCCTTCTCGCTGAGTTTGTCGATTCCGACGGCAAGTGGAAACACCTCGTGCCCCGCCAATCGGGCGGCCCGGGCCAACCGTTCATGAGCAATGCCTGCGCCGTATTGAAATCCAATGTCATTAAAAAAGGCGATTCTCAATTTCTGCTTGCGCCATTTCACCGGCGGCGGAGCAGGGGGCATTCCGAGAGTTGGCCGCAGCTTGTCGACCAAGGCTTGCAGTTCCGCTTTGAAACCACTGACGTCCTGCGTCTTTTGCTCCTCATGCACCCGAAACTGGGCAACAGGCCGACCAATGACCTTGAGCTTGGCACCTGCTTGCGCGAAACGCACCCAAAGTTCATAATCCATGCTCCAGTGAGCTTTTTCATTCACATTCCCGCCGACTTTGAGCAGGAGGGCGCGCTTGAAGAAGACCTCCGGCTGGAAGAAAAACTGACCGGACATCCAGTGGTTTTCAAGGTCCAGCAGTTCGTCGAGGGGCAGTGGCCCGTCAGCGCAGCTGGTTAGATGCTGGTCGAAGATCTCCCCGTCGCGGTGCAACTGGCAGATTCCTGCCACCATGTCCGCCCCGGAGGTGTCGAATGCGAGGGCGATCGCCGCAAGCGCTCCAGGCGCGAGCAAATCGTCGCTGTTTAGCCAAGTAACGATTTCACCGGTAGCCTTGGCGAAACCCTTGTTGATGGCGTTGCTCTGTCCCCCGTCTTTTTCTGATACCCAGGAGGTTAGAAGCGGAGAGTATTGCTCAAGCACTGACACGGTTTCGTCGGTCGAACCGCCGTCGATGACGATGTGTTCGACGTTCGGATAATTCTGGTTGGCGATGGAAAGGATCGTCTGTTCGATGTAGTGGCCCTGGTTGTAGGAAGGCGTGATGATGGAAATCCGGGGCCAAGGCTGGCCACTGGGAAGTTTCGCCGGTATGGGCCTCCATGCTGGGGGCTTGTACGGCCACTTCGGATCCTCCGCAGAGGTGCTCGATGCCATTTTGTAAAGTCGATGAAGCGCCAAACGGCATTTCTGGAAGGCATCCTCGGATAAACCCTGCGCCTCTCCGCGACATTCACCAGTCGTCTCCAGCAAAACCCAGTCCGAAAAGAGTCCTCCCATGCGGTAATACGGACCATTCAAAGTTTCATGGACAGCACATCGGACGCCATCGGCATGGTGATAGTTCCGACATAACACAGGCGTCGCGGGAGCCAGGACCCTCTGCAGCGCTTGAAGTCCATCAAACACCCCATCACGTTCAAGGCCGCCATCGAACAATACCATGGTCGGAACGACAGGAAATTTTTGGAAAAATCCGTCGATGTTGCCGTTGAAGAAAACGCACCGCTCGTCCACCCCGAACTGTTCTACGGAGGACAACGACAACTGATCGAAGCCGGGATTTTGGTCCACTCCGTAGTATTGTGGCAGTCCGCCAGTCTGACCTGCCATGGCCGCGCACATCGCCACTGCGGCACCGCGGCCTCCAAACGCACCAATCTCCAGAATGACCCGGCCGTTGTGATAGGCCACCTCGTAGAGCTTCTGGCTTTCAACCGCATTCTGGGAACCGGGTAGATATTTTGTGCGATCCCAGATCAAAGCGTGCTCAGAGTTGATGAAACGGCTGTCACCTTTCCAACTCGGTCTGAAGGAGAGTCCATCCGACTGGGCCCAAGCGATCTCGATCGGTTTAATCGTCACGAGTTCCTGTTTATCAGCCCCCGGGTGCGATCTCAACTCGTCCGCAGCAGGTGCACGATCCTGTATTTCAAACTCCCAACTGGAGGGTAGCAGGGGAAGAACGACCCGTTCCGGCGGCAGGCAGGCCGACATTGGCGGGGTCGTCCGTGACAACTCCTGATAGAGCTTGAGATACTTTTCCGCCTGTTGTTGCAAGCCGTGCTCCGACTCGATCCCTAGCCGGGCCGCCAAGCCCCACGCGGCCAGATCATCGGCGTTTTCGACCACTTGCAAAAGGACTTCGGCAAGAGCGCGAGCGTCGTCCGGCGGGACCAGCCGACCATTTACCCCCTCCTTCACCATGTCCGGCACGCCTCCCACGTCACTCGCGATCACCGGACGTCCGCAACTGAGGGCTTCCAGAATCGTGTTGGGCAGATTGTCTTCCAGAGTAGGGCAGACGAAAATGTCGGCGGAGGCGTAGGCGAGTGCCATTTTTTCATGACTCTCGATGTAACCCAGTGAAATTACCGGCACACCCTCGAAATCTCCACAATCGGAGTCTTGACCATAGGTAAGGAAACGGATGCGTCCGTCATCCATGGCAATGCGGAATGCGGGGAGCCCCCGGGCGATGCGAATCGCTGCGGTGAGGATATGCAGACCTTTCCGACGGTCGTGAGCGGAGTGTGCGCCGAAGAGAAAATAGAACCCGTCTGCTGGTAGTTCCAAGGCGCGCCGGGACTCTATCTTGTCCCGCACGGCATAAATTTCCGTTTCGAGACCGTACGGAATCACTTCGATGCGGCTGTGTCGGAACATCGCGCTCTTCCTGGCACAATCCGCCAGCCATCGGCTCGGGCAGACCACCGTGATGGCGCTGGAGTCCACTTGATCCAGAGCCTCTTGCAGAATACGTCCGGGTAGTTCGAAGGAATCCGGTTGCAGCTGGGGACACTTACCACATGCCACCTGATAGCCGTTACATCCGGCGGTGTAGTGACAGCCACCCGTGAAAGCCCGCTGATCATGCAGTGTCCATACTATTGGCTTGTTCAGGGCGAGCAGGGCCCGCACTCCCGAGGGAGAGATCATCCCCGCAACCCAGTGCAGGTTGATGATCTCACTCCTTCTCACCTGTGGGTGAAGAGACCAGTCATATCCCGGAACTGGCGGCGAAAAATAGGTTTCACTGATACGGGTTCGCCGTCTTTCAATATGCCGGACAGTGGCTTGGGACCAGCGAGCAAGCTTGGATTCCGCATCAGGAGATTGTTCGGTGATCGCGACCCGCACATCCGGGTCATGCGAAGTCCGGTGCATCACCAGCATCTGGCTCTGCTGCCCGATGCGTCGTAAACCCGAGTGCAATCGCCAAGCCGCCCGGGCCGCTCCACCGTGCAAGTCGTAGGTATTGAGGATCGCTATCCGCAATCCCTCCGCGTAGTCCGACTGCAATTGCTCCAACTCATGTTTGCTCCACATGAATACTCCGTGGAATGCAGGTCCCTCCCCATCGAGCGAGACCCGCGCCGGGATTTCGATTTCGCGACCGGGATCGGCCTTGATCAGTTCGACACAGGATTGTAGTGCTTCGGTCTGTTCCCGGCTCACCGCAACGCCCGCTTTTGCCATCACCATGGGCATGAGCCGGGCCATCAGTCCCATCGTCAAGTATCCGTCGGCACTCGGTTCATCGCAAATCAACATCCCAGTGGGTTTGAGTGCGCGGGCCATCGTGGCGATAAATTTCGTCAGGTCGGAAACCTGCTGCCGGGCTGAATGGAGAATGATCAGGGAAAATGTGTTTTCTGGCAGGAGATCCCATTCTTCACCCGACAACGTGGCAAAATAGTTTTCACCGGTTTCTTCCGGCAGCTGCTGTAGTTTGCTGCGGGTAGCGTGCAAGCACTCCGGCCAGGGATCGGTGACAACGACTGCCGGGAAAGCCTTGGAGGCCGCCAACCCCAGGCTCAAAACACCCGTGCCGCAACCGATTTGCAGCGCGGGGCCTGTAAAATCGCAGCCGCGTTCCCTCAACATGGCCACCATACCGATCCCGGAATCCGGACTGGCAGGTGCCGAATCGGACAGAGCTTCACTTCTTTCTTCGGAAGCGGCAGGTGCCGGAGCGCTGGAAATCTCGTAATACCAGTCGCGACGCGGAAAGGCGTTCAACCAATGCACGATAGGAGGCTGCGATTCGGAGTTGGTCATGGGATTCTGAAGGCGGGCCCAGCGGTTAGTTTGCTCAGCCGCATGGTTGCCGTCCTCATTGAAAAGGCAGGCGGCGACCCGTGTCGAGCCATGATGGCCATTATCCCGCAGGGACTGGGCGACGCTCCGTCTGTGGGTGGTATTTGGTCACGCTTGCGTCTTTTGAGAGCCGTCTTCATCTTGAGCCCACTTTTCTTCTTTGCCCGCTTGCGGTTTCAAGACCTCACCGCCTTCACAAAAAGTGAATCCGGTTTTCGGGCACGAGCCGTCATCGTGCAGGTCCAGTCCGTAGCTGTTGAATTCCGGGATACGGAATTCGTCCGCCTTGCAAACCTTGAAATCCGCAAACCCGCATTTTCCCGACAGCACTCGTATTGAGCGGCGGTCATTGATCCCGTTGTGAACCTCGCCACTGAGTCGCAAGCAGTCGCTTTGTTCCGGATCCGCCTAGGGAATCTCAAGCTCGGGGGCCTCGGGGGCGCGATCCAAGAATGCGGCACGGTAGGGGGTCAGCTAATTTAGCACTTCGCGACTCACCCTTTCGATCACGTCATCCTCCGCTGCATGGGGTTGAGCTGCCCGTATCTCGACATTTCTACACCGCTTTCCTTACGGGCAATCTTTTGCAGCAGCTCAAGCGCCATCCCTTTGCGGAGTTTCGCCGCCTCCTCGTCGCCGGCGGCGGCTTCGTCGAGATACTTGAGCTACAGCCGGGTAATCACTTCCAAGTCCGGCACCACCACCCGCAGCACCGCTCCGGGTGCGAGCACGCGATGGCATTCGCTCAGGCAGGCCGCCGCCTGGCTTTTAGGGATGTGTTCCGAGACGTGCGAATGATCACCGGCGGCGAAAGAGGGTGCCTTGGTGGCGGGCGGGGTCGTGGAAACTCTCGCCGAACAACGGGCAAAAGCCGTGGAGGCACTGCCATTGGGCAGGAAGTTCGCGCAGCGCGCGGCCGAGGCAATGGCTGGCGAGATAGCCGCTGCAGTGCGCTTGGATGATGACGAAGCGGGGCAGTTGGACGATGAATTTGAGACGATTGCCGCAGCCGACGGCGTCCCAGCAGATCCATTCGACGCGCTCCTTGAGGCGCGCGGCCGAGCTAGCCAAACAGAAGACAGCGACGAGCCGAGCCGAGCCGCTTTGAAAATCGCGCTCCTAGGTTCCCTGCCAAAGAACGTGCCCGGCAGGGCGTCCAGCTCCAAGGTAGTGATGCTCGTTGTGCAGAATGCGCAAAAGGCTGATTTCGAGGAGTTCGGTGGCGGCGCGAATGACCGGCACTAGTGCCAGCGCCGACGACGGGCGATGCGGGCCTGCTCGCTGTGCCTCCAAATGGCGACGATGACGGCTTACTCCGCCGGGCCTTAAACGGGTTTAGAGCCACATCTTTTGGCGTGCTTGCTGTCGCTAACTCGACCGTTGAGCGCCTTGAGCGCATGCTTGCTGTCCCAGCCTAACGTGTCGCTGATCTCGTCGATCATCGCGCTTTTCCCCGCCCGGTTCCGGCTTGGATAAACGCTGACGACAGCTCTCCAGATATTCCTTTTGGCTCATGTGACCCATGATCCCAGGTCGTGTTTTCATCCGGGTGTCATTCTTTCTGGAGCAACGACCGACTAAAGCCGATTCCTCAACTCCTCTCCGGAAGCATTCTACTTGGCGCAATGCGCTATACCCGTACAGCAGCAATTTTAATTTCTCGTGCACCTCATTGTTCTTGTAAATCGCTTTTGCTTCAGCGAAGGACTGGCTTGGTTATGCTCAGTCAACAAATCCTCGAAGTCGCCTCTAAAATTGCCCCTAATGTTCAGAATTCGCCGCGTCGCGAACCGGGTCATTTAACCGTGGGTGATAAAGATTTTCGCTACGCTGATTTGCACAGCTTCTACTACCAAACATTGCAAATCTTTGGCGAACGGCTTTATGACTTTCAAACAGAAGTAGTCGCCCCAGTCATCATCGATTGCGGCGCACATATCGGGCTAGCTTCGTTGTTTTTCAAGGAGTGCCATCCAGATGCGAGGATATACGCATTTGAAGCGGATTCAGCGCTTGCCGAAATTGCGCGGGCCAATTTCGAAACCTTTGGCGCATCAGATATTGACATTCAGAGCGCAGCAATATGGACGCACGACGGTGTCGTGAGCTTCTCACTTAGCCAGGATGATATGGGTCACGTTTGCGAAGGTGGCACAACAGTCCCTTCGGTTCGTCTAAAGAAGATTCTTGATAAAGGCCGGGTGGAAATGCTTAAGCTTGATGTGGAGGGAGCTGAATTTGAGCTGATTGAGGATTGTGGAGAGTCACTTCGAAATGTGCGGCGGATGATCATTGAAGTTCACGCCCATGAAGCTCGTGCTCCGATCGCCAAACTTCTCTCGACCCTTGAGGAGAATGATTTCCAATATACTTTGGGAGACCTGCATCCGGTGACCTGGATTCCCTCCGAAGTCAATCCGCCATTTGGTGTTTGTTGCACGGATAAATATATTTTTACGGTTTTTGCTTGGCGGTAAATCGATTGAGGCTAAACGCTAATCTCCAGCTAAATTGCGTTTCCCGAGCGAGTTTTTCTACCATCCCGATGAAATTGATCGATTGCATGAAAATAGATCCGCAGGAACCTAACTTCGTGATCGATAATGCTCCGATTCTGGCAGTCATCATTCCCTCCTACAACCGCTGCGAGTTGCTGCTGGAAACCTTGGAATCCGTCCGCTCCCAGACGATAGCCCCTAGCCGGGTGATGATCATGGATGACGGCTCCACCGACGGCACGCCTGAGGCGGCGGAAGAGTGGCTCTCCAATCACCCGCTGGCCTGCGAGGTGAAAGTCATTCGCCAGTCTAACGCGGGCGTCTCAGCGGCGCGGAACCGGGGGGCGGAGGAATGCAAGGACGCCGACCTACTCGCTTTCCTCGACAGCGATGACTTGTGGCCTGCGGATTTTATCGAGAAGGCGCTGCAAGCCTTTTCACGGAATCCTGAAATCGTCGCCGCCACCAACGACCGTCTTGACGTGGAATCCCGGCAGGACGGGCGTACGGAAAACCTTGTTCCATGGACGGTTTCGGGCGGATCTGCCACGGCAGCGATGAGCAACAAGAAGATCGCCTATCCTTCGTGCACGGTGTTCAGGGCATCCGCATTCCATCGGGCGGGTGGGTTTCCGGTCGGTCTGAATTACGGTGAGGACTACATCATGTCTTTGATCGTCAGCTCATTTGGCCCGTGGGGAAGGATTGAAGGGCCTCCAACCCAGCGGCGAAAATTTTCCACTGAGGAGCATTTATCCACGGTGCCCGGTCCGGATGTCATGTGCAACTTCGCGTCCATCCTCGAAGCGGAGGCCTCTAAACATCAATGCACCGTAGCGCTGAAACAAGCCATCACTCACCGCTGGAGACGGGCGGGGAAGGCCTTGGCTGCGGAAGGAAGACTCCGCGAGGCCCGGGAGTGTTACGCGCGGGCGATCGGCTGCGATGCCTGGGACGTGAAGGCCCGATTCAGAAAATGGATGCTGGGGTTCGCCCGTTGACCATGCATGCGCGCCCCTTGCTCACCATTGTTTTGCCGACGTTCAACGCCGCGGCAGTGCTCGCCGCTTGCCTGGAGTCGCTCGTCGTGGAAAACCACGACTGGCTGGAAGTCTTGCTGATGGACGGAGGTTCGAAGGATGAGACCCTGGCCATCGCATCATCGTTCACCCAACGGTTGCCGGGGCTGCGCATCGTTTCGGAACCGGACGAAGGCATCTACGACGCGATGAATAAGGGGATGAATCTGGCGACGGGCGAGTGGCTTTATTTCATCGGTGCGGATGACCGGTGGGTCGATGCCCGCCGGATCGCTGAGATACTGCTAGAATCGGGTGCCTCGACGGACATTCTCCAGATCAACGCCCGCAAAGGGGAAAACGAATCCTACACTCGTAGCATGTCGCGGGGCCGGATGTTAGCGGGTGAGGAGTTCAACCATCAGACCATTTTCTACCGCCGATCGTTCGCAGGAAACTTGAGATTCTCCCGCGACTATCCGCTGGCTGCGGACCAGTTGTTCAACCTCGAACTCGTCGTGAAGCGGGTCGCGCGGGTGTGCCACGTGCCGGAAATCCTCGTGCACTATGCGAACACCGGTGTCTCCGCCCAACAGAAAGACACACGCTGGATTGCCGACAAGGACGCATGGATCGCCCGCATGTTTCCACCGGAGGAAATCGCGCGGCGTGGGAAATGGCGACCGCGGGAACGCTGGGTCAAACGGATCGTCCGGATCCTGGCCGGTGGAAAAGCTTCACGAATCGCAGTGCATTGGGTGCAGGACCGGTTGTATGGTGGCGGCGGGGCTGCCGGAAACCGGCAAAAGCCAGAGACTTGATAGAAATTCGCCATGCACTACCCGCTTCCATCCCCGACTCCGCCGCCCGGCGGGTGGCCGTTGATTTCGGTGATCGTGCCGAGCTTCAATCAAGGGAATTTCCTGAAGGACACGCTGGATTCGATCCTTTCCCAGAACTATCCGAATCTGGAATGCATTGTCGTGGACGGCGGCTCTTCGGACCACTCGGTGGAAGTCATCCGTGCGGTGGAGGAACGGTTGACCTGGTGGTGCAGTGAGAAGGACGAGGGCCATGGCGACGCGCTGAACAAAGGTTTCGCCAGAGCCACCGGTGAAATTCTGTGTTGGCTGAACAGCGACGATCTCATGGCTCCTTGGGGGTTGTGGGTCGTCGGTGAGGTCTTCGCGCGGTTTCCCCAAATCGAATGGCTAACCGGCGAGTATGGCATCTGGGACACCCACGGACGGCTGGTCGCGGCCTATCCGGGCGGTGCGACTGCGACCGAATACCTGCGGCGTGATAAAGCGGATCTCCAACAGGAATCCACCTTCTGGCGCCGCTCGCTCTGGGTGTGCGCTGGTGGGAAAATTGATACCAGCTATCGGCTGATGATCGACGCCGAGCTGTGGCTGCGGTTCTTCCGTCACGCGACTCTTTATTCGCTCAAAACAGTGGTGTCAGGCTACCGATGGCATGGCGAAAACCGCTCGCTCACCCAAGCGGACCGGACGAAATCCGAGCGCTGGCGGGCGATCGAAACCCATCTCGCGCCGCAATCATGGCGCACCCGGCTGGTGGCGGGATTCGGCCCAGATCAATTCGAACGCCAATCCGGATTCGGAGGTGCGCTCAAGTTCACCTTCTTCAAAAAAATCCGGCAGTTGTTGTTCCGGAGGCCAAGAATCCCACTCGTCATATGGGACGCGCCTCACCACTGCTGGAAGATTTCCTCCCGGCGGCTGCGCGGGTGATGGAGTTTTCCTACGCTTCCTGGAACTGCAGCCGGTAGAGATGGGCGTAGAGACCTTGCGGATGATCCATGAGTTCCTGGTGGGAACCGCTGGCGACGAGCAGGCCGTTTTCCATGACGTGGATTTTGCGGGCATTCCGGATGGTCGAAAACCGGTGGGCGATGACGATGGTGGTGCGCCCCTCCATCAGGCGGTCGAACGCGATCTGGATCTGCTGCTCAGACTCGCTGTCAAGCGCGGAGGTCGCCTCATCAAGCAGGAGGATGGGCGCATTCTTGAGAAAAGCGCGGGCGATGGAAATGCGCTGGCGCTGCCCGCCGGATAGATTTCCGCCGTTTTCGCCGACCTGGGTGTCGTAACCTTGCGGCTGCTGCATGATGAACTCGTGAGCGTAGGCGGCGCGGGCGGCTTCCTCGATCTCCGCGTCCGTCGCGTCCTGACGGGCGAGGCGGATGTTGTTGCGGAGCGTGTCGGAGAATAAAAAGGTATCCTGGCTGACAAGGGAAATCTGGTCGCGGAGTGAGGGAGTCGTGTGCAGGTTGATGTCCTGTCCGTCGATTTCGATACCCCCGGAATCCGGTCGATAGAAGCGCTCGATCAAGTTGAAAATGGTGGATTTCCCGCTGCCGGACGGACCGACCAGCGCGGTGACGTGGCCTCCCGGGCAGGTGAGGCTGACCTCGCGCAGCACCGGCAGGTCCGAGCGATAGGAGAACGTGAGGTCACGCAGGACGATGTCGCCTTTTCCGATATGGATCGGCTTGGCATCCGGCGCGTCGGGGATGGAGTGATCCGCATCCAGCAGTTCGTAGAACATTTTCACCCCGATGAGGGACGTGTGGAGCGAAACGTTCGCGCGGGCGATGCGCTTGATCGGCTCGTAGGCCAGCAGCAGGGCGGTGAGAAAAGCCAGCAGTGAACCCGCGCTCTGGCCCTGGATGAGATTTCGGTAGCCGCCGTAAAAGACGATGACGGCGATGACGACACCCCCCATGGTTTCCATGATCGGGCTGGTGCGGTTCGACACGGTGGCCATTTTATTCTGGAGCTTTTCGACCGCGCCGATGGCGAGATCGAGCCGGTTCTGCATGTGTGGCTCCAGGTTGTAGGACTTGATCAGCTTGTTACCGATGATGGCTTCCTGCACGGCGGCAATGACCTGGATGACACCGAGAATGCTGGAGCGGGCAATTTTGCGGATGCGTTTCACCACACCGCTGAGAGCGATCGTGACCGGGGCGACGATGAGCAAGGCCACGCAGGAAAGCCGCCAGTCCACCACGAACATCGTGGTCAAGAGCGCGATGGCGGTGAGCACATCCTGCACCCGTGACATCAATAGATTCATGACATCCCGCGCGGCGCTCGCCATGTGGGAGATGCGCGTGATCAAATCGCTGGACGGGAAGTGCACGAAAAACGCGAGCGATTGGCTGAGGATGTGACTGCCGATCCGGCGCTGCTGGCGGGCGACGATGTTGTTGCCAATCTTCGACAAGATGACGGACGACCCGAATTGGCAGGCTCCCTTGACGAAGAAAATGACGAGGATCGCCAGTGAGACCTCGAGGATCCGGAGCAGCGCTGATCCCGAGTCAAAATGGCGGGTCACGATCCCGCCGATGTCTGGAATCCAGGTCTGGGCCTGCTTGACCATCTCCGGTGCGGCGGTGACTTGATCCGCTGCACCGAACAGCACCTTGGTGACATTCTGCATCATGAATGCGGAAATCCCGGTGGCCGCCGCCGCGCC
>JBOFET010000339.1:0-1835 GCA_051648225.1 Luteolibacter sp. | reverse complement strand
GTCAATCGGCGTCACAATATCGACCTTCTACAATCCGCCGGAGCCTGAGCAGATGATGCTTGACGCCGATGAGGCGACCTATGCCTCCAAACGCGCAGGTCGCGCCCGGGCAGAATTTCATGCGCCCGTGGTGCTGGATCGATCCGCCTGAAGGAGCGGGTTCTGGCTCACGTCGATCGGCGGGAGGCTAACCGAACCTACCCGCCGATCCGCGCGCCCATCAAGGCGATTGCCTGCTGATAGACCTTGGCCGCATTCCATTCCTTGATGACGGCAAAATTCGGCTCGCCCTCCTGGAACCCCTTGCCCGGTTTCCACCCCTTCTGCCGCAGGTAGTTCGCCGTCGAATGGAGGGCATCCGCCGTCCCGGTCAGGTCAACCCGCCCGTCGCCATTGCCGTCCACGCCGTAGACCAAGGCATTGCCCGGCAGAAACTGGGTATGCCCCAACTCGCCATGCTTGGCCCCTACCGTGGCCGAGGTGATCGACCCCTGGTCCACCAGCTTCAGCGCCCCGATCAGATGGCCGGTAAAGAACTCCGACCGTCGGCAGTCATAGGCCAGCGTTGCGATGGCCGAGACCACGTTGGTATCCCCCATGAAACCGCCAAAGGCTGTTTCCATCCCGTGAATCGCAATCACCACACCCGACGGAACGCCATAGGCCTGCTCCAATGCGCCATAGAAGTCGGGGTTCTTCGCCAGGCGAGATCGCCCCTGCGCCACAATCGTATCGGCCCCCCGCACCGACAGGAACTTCTCTAGCGAGTATTTGAAGCTTTTTTGATTGCGATCCGCCGCGATGGTCGCCTTTGAATAGCCCGCCGACATCAGCGCGGCCTGCCCGGCCTTGCCAACGCCCGCCGCCGCAGCCTCATCCGCCATCACGGGTTTCCAATCCTCGAACCCGGCTGATGTGTCGCCACAGGGCGCTGCCTGGGCAACCCCGGCCAGCGACCAAAGAACAAGTGCCAATGCTGCAATTCGAACTGCCACGGAAAACTCCCAAACCATTTTGCCAGAGCAGTCTATATGCCGCCAAAGATCGCGCAAGTCCGGACAGCCAGACCTACCCCAGGCTCGCGAAATGTTGCGAAGGCTGGCCTCTCCCAAGCCAGCCGCAGCGCAGTGCTGACCAATTGCAGGGAAAGTGGCAGGCCGCAGGGGGCGACGGAACGGACGATGACACGAATAATTAGGTAGCGGTGGGACAGCAAACGTTCCCGCAAGTTTCAATGATTGTTCCAGAAAAATGTGCCACTTCTGCGATCGCCTGGTATTTTGTTCACGTTAACCCGTCCAATGTTCTGTCCGTGAACCTGACCTGGTCTCTCGGATCGTCTCGCCGTAGGATTTCGAGCGCTGAAACCGTTGCCGCGCGATGTCATAGATGCGTCGGACTTCTCGTGTCTGGCGTTATCCCGCGAGTTGCTGAGGGCGATCTGGCCCCGGGATTTGGGGCCGCGCTTGGGTTGAGAACGAGTCATCGGACGTCTCTACGACGGGCGCCGTGAGCCTCTCTCGCGACTTCCAACCCGTCACGAAACCTCCAACACTCCTCGTTCTCTCTCAGGCGGCACGAAGCCGATAAGGTAGCCGGCTGTTGACTTGGTTCTTCTGCTGAACAACGCGCGCGTTCGGCGGTCCAGTTATGACAGCCAATCCTAGCCTTCCTTGCGCTCTGTCTACCTTGATGCGCGGAGCGGCTGGGCAGGCATTTCGGGGGAAAAGAGACCTATGCGGGTGCTGCATCGCATACGCAATCGCGGTCATTGCAATGGCTCCCTCAGCCCCGTGATGTTCGAAGCCCGCACGATGCCAGTTTAAGCTGCGGTA
>JBOFET010000338.1:0-19054 GCA_051648225.1 Luteolibacter sp. | reverse complement strand
AATGTAGAGTTCGGGCTTTGAAATTTGCTCGCGCACCGGGATGACGACGACTTTGGATGCCGTGCTTTTTGATTCCCCGTCATCCGCACGCAGGGAGCTGGCGGACAGAAGTCCGAGGACGACTGCGACAAGGTTGGAAAATCTACGATTCACGCTGACAACATGACGGGGAGCCTGCCGCCGCGCAAGCTCCCCGTCGTTGGAAGAATCAGCAGTGATTCCACCTAAGCTGGCTTGTTGCCACCAGCGTTGCGAATCTGGTCGAACGTACCTTCGATCAGTTGTTTTCCTTGCTCGCCAAGATTGTGATAGATGGTGCTCATCGTCTGGATGGTGCTGGCAGCCGGACCGGCGAAGGTGAACTCGCAGTTGGTGACTTCGCACTGGTTGAGCGCGAAAGGCCCATAGCCGAGGACGACGAAGCGGCAATTGGTGAAGTGGCAGGATTCGTATTCGTGGAAATCGAGAACGACTTCTTCGTTGGAAAAATTGTTTTTCGTGATTTTCATAAGGTATTTTTGGGGTTTGCGGGTGGCGTGAGGTCCAGAGTCAAACTGTTGCCACGGTCCTGTGCAACCCTTTGGACGGACTTCGTTCAGACGGGTCGGCTGTCCAACTGAAAGATCTGCCCGGAGGTATCCGGCAATTGCTCGTGAAGAAAGCGGACGAACTTTGCCACTGCTTCCGGTGTGTTGAAACGACCGAGCGCGTGGTTCGCCAGGATTTCCGCTTTACGATGGGTGGAAACCGTGGAGGTCATCTTGGTCTCCAGAAAGCCGGGCAGAATCACGTTCACCCGGACTCCTTGGCGACCATGTTCCCGGGCGAGGGATTCCGTGAGTCCGAGCAACGCGGCCTTCGCCGTGGCATACGCCGCTTGGCCGACTGGCGGATGCAGCGCGGAATAGCTGGAGATGAAAACGATGTGTCCCCTCCCCTGCTCGATCATGCCCGGCAATACCGCTGCTGCACAGGCTGCTGCCGCCGTGAAATTCACGGAAAAAACCTCGTCCCACGTGGACTCGTCGAGTCTGGACAGAGGCGCATCGCGGATGTTTCCGGCCGCGCAGACGAGTAAATCGAACGAAATGGCGCTGAGAACGGACCGAATGGAGTCCGGATCCAACAAATCGAGTTCATCCCGATCCGGTGCACAAATCTGCCAATCCGGCAGACGGAATGCTTGGACAATCGCGCGACCCAAGCCGCCGCGACCTCCCGTGATGACCAATCGATTCACGCGGTTGGAGCGTGATCCGGTTTCCCCCGAATCGGCAAGCCTTGCCGTCTTCAAGAAGCCGGGAAGAGACTGGGAATAACTTGGGTTCAGTTGGGTGGAACCGATTTCGAGAATTGAAAACTGTGACTCGTCCCTACACCATGCATGCCCATACCCAACTTGTTCTTCCCGTGGAACGCCTTTCGTAACGCTGAGGAACAGTCGATTTTCCGACTTGTTCACACCATGAAGAAGAAGATCTTATAGGTTCAAAAATGAAGAAATCATCAAGACTCAGGCAAGTTTTCAGAACGAATAAACCGCGCCAAGGGAAAGGACAAAGGCCGAATCGAAGGAAAGCGCTGCACTTGAGCCATTGGATTCCAGTTCCAACTCATCCATGAACTGATAACGACCGCCGGCTTGAATTCCCCAGTTTTTGTTCAGTTGGTAAATCGCCTCGATGCCGAGATAAAACCCGGGAAGCACGCTCGTCTCGGAATCGCTTCCCGAACTGGTGCGGGTTCCCAGCCCTGAGATGCTCGTCTGCGATTGGAAATCATAGGAACCGGACGCGATGCCAGCGCTCACTCCGCCCTCGAACATGAAACTCAGATTTGTGAGAACGGGTAGTTCGAGATAGCTCCCAAGGCTGAAGATGTTGAGATGCACGTCCAGCTCGCGTGAACCCGTGATCAACGCCGATCCGCCCGGCCCGAATGAGCGTGAGGGAGCATCGCTAATCAAGGGTCCGGGACCATTGAAGGATCCGCTCCGATAAGGTGCGGGTGGTGCGATGGTTCCATTGAGGTTGAAGCGATCCGTTTGCGTGACTGTGTTAGAAGAAATGGTGGACCGGTCATCGACATCCACGTGGTTGTAGTGGAATCCGCCGCGGAAGCCCCAAGTGGCACCGCGTTTTTCCAACATGGGAACCAGCGATGCAGCTCCCATGTCCAGGTATCCAAACATTTCGAAGCCGACTTCTCCCCCACCGTCTTCCTCTGCTTTGCCGTTCGCCAAGCCACGCGTCAGAGTGTAATCGACCGAGCCAAGGCCGTTTGGGTCGATTTGGGACGCATTTTCGTAACCCCAGTTCCAAGTTTCGCCGCCGAGATTCCCGGAGGAGTCCACGCGGACAAACCCGTTGTCATAATTGTAATCCACCCCGCCGCCGAGTGGTTGGATCGAGAAGGCGGGGCTGAAGTTGCCCAAACCGCTGAATTCAGTCTTCAGGCCGACTAACGGAGCATAGCCCACTCCCAGCCGCCAGCGGGACGGCCCGGGATCCGGGGTCACGAGCGCGGCCTTCGAAGATTCACTGGCAGGTGTGCCGGCGTTGACTGCGGGCGAGGTCACTGCGAACAGGAAACAGACCGGTAAGGAAATGCGGGATTTCATGGTGTCAGCGGGGTTAGGTGGGTGGCTGGGAAAAGTTAGGGAGCCGGGATTTCGTTGATCAGATAGAAACGGCTGTCTTCGTTGGCGGGAGCCGGTGTGGTGTAGGGAGGACCGTGATCGATCCATGGTGTTAGGTTGCCAGTCGCTTGGACGGGCATTTCACAGGTGAACCAAGTGACCAGATCTGGACTGTATCGCACGCGATACCATTTACCTGGGACGGTTGCGAACTCCAGGCGCACTGAGTGGTCTGGCAATCGAGCAAGTGCCGGTTGCACTCCGGTGCCAAGGGAGCCCCCGATTTGCGTTGTGCCGAGTGACTCGACGCTCAGCCCCGGTACGAACGGTGATGGGAATCTGCGGTTGTTTGTATAGAATGACAGCGTGAGCGGAACCACGCCGTCAACGGCGACTGGGAAGCGATAGTCGAGATACACATCAGCTGCTCCCGCCGGACTGCTGGCGTTGAATAGAACAAGGCTCGGATGGGCCGCTCTGTAGGCGTTGTAGTTTACCCGGAGGCGGAAGCCATTGATTGGATAGGGAGTGGTGTTCGTCACGATCACGTTGATATCGAAGAGGCCGGTCTGACGGTTGAGCGTGGCAGCGCTACCGATTTGCAGCGGTGTGGGATTCACTGTGCCGACGGAAATCAGGAACGTGTCTGTGACACTGCCTCCCTGACCATCATCTGCCAGAATGGTGATGCTGGTGGTTCCAGATGCGAGTCCGGCAAGATTGACGGAATCTTGGAAAATCACGGCACTCGCTTTTGATCCGTCGCTGTTTGTCTGGACGGTGAAGGTTGGCGAATCCCCCTCGATGTCGGTAAACGCGGCGAATAGCGGAACGTTAAGATTCTGCCCGATAGTTAAAATTTGGTCGGACAGTCCGGGAGCGACCACGGTGGGCGCGTCATTGACGGCATTGACGGTGATGGTGACCGGGACAGGCGTGCCGCGCTCATCGCTAGCAGAGGTGCCGACAGCGGCTTGTGCGGTGAAACCGAAGCCTGCAGGTGTGTTAGTCGTGTTCAAGTTGGCCGCTGGGGTGAACTTGAGACCTGCGAGGCCTTCTGCTTTGGTGATGTAACTGCCGCTTGGAATCGTCGTCGTGCCGTTGTTCTTGAACAGCGTGCCGTTGAGGATTCCGGTGATTTTATAGTGCGTGGTGAGTCCGCCATCGGCTGTGTTTGCCGTGATGACAAGACCGCTTGCGCTCTGCGTGTCTTCGTTCGTCGTCGCGGCCGTGAGGGTGGGTTCGAAGGCGAAGGCTTCGACGGCACCGGAGTCAGGTGCGGGGCCGCGCTGGCGGAGGTTGGTGCCGCCGCGTTGATCGACCGGGAGCGCTTCGGTGACGTCGAGGTCGCCATCGAGGTCGAAGGTGTCTGCGGGGAGGTTAGCGGGGATGCCGTTATTGATGGCACTGCTGCCATTGAGCACCGCGTGTGTCAGAGTGGGGCCGCCGTTGTTGGTGAGAGTACCGAGGAGTGGATCGACTGGAGCGGTTCCGGTGCCGGTGAGGTCATTCGTGCCGGTAAAGCCGGTCGCGGTGCCGACGTTGCCGATGAGATTGCCGCCGCTGCTGGTGAAGGTGCCGGAGATATCCGGCATGGTCGTGTTGTTCACGTTCGCGGCGATGATGCTGTTGGAGACCGTTACATTGCTTCTGTCGGCGGTCACGCTCCCTTCGCTGGTGGTCGTCGTGTTGTTGGTAATGGTGGACTGGACGATGCTTACGGAGGGAGAGAAGACAAAGTGCAACGCACCGCCGCTCGGGCCGGTATTGCCGGTGATGGTGCTATTGATGATGCGGACCGTGGCTGTCCTTCCAGCGATGGCACCACCTTCGGCAGCAGTTGCGGTGTTGCCGCTCAGGGTGCTGCTCACCACATTTAGTATGGAATTCTCGACGTAAATGCCGCCGCCGCCGAGAGCCGCCCTTGAGTTGCTCACCACGCAGCGCTGCACGGTGACGATGGAGCTACCCCTCACATCGATCGCGCCAGCAAAAAAGCTAGAGGCCAATCCGTTGGTGACGGTCAGATCATACAGGCTGACCACCGCAGCGAAACCGATGTTGAAGATTTGGTCGGTGGCATTTCCGTTGATGGACAGCATTGGCGCTCCCGTGCCTTGGATGACGGCGCTCTGAGTGATGGCGAGTTCTCCGTTGGTCAAAGTGATGGTCTGCGGCGTGGCGAAGGCGGTGGCATCAAAGGTGATGGTGTCCGTGCCTGCGATGGCATTCGCATTCAGCACGGCCTGGCGCAGGGTGCCTTCACCAGCGTCGTTGGTGTTGATGACCACGAAGTCGTTTTGGCCGATGGTGACGGTGGTGTTGTCAGGACTGCCGGTGACGTAGGCGGCGTCCGAGGTGATGTTGAGGCGGACGGTTTCAGCGGCCTCGGCGTGGAGATCAGTGGTGGGGGTGAGCGTGATGTCCACGAAGGTGCTGCCGTCGGGGATGATGACGGTGCCGGTGCTGTTAGGAGCGAGTGAACTCAAGGTCGCGCCGGATTGTGTCCAATCGGTATCCGCAGCAGTGCTTGAGGCGGCGATGGCGAGCTGGACGGTGGTGCTACCCAGAACGCCGTTGCGACTGACGCGGAAGGTGCCGGTGCCAGCGCTGTTTTCGTCCGCATCCATATCGGTGGCGGCGATGGCGACTGCGAGCGCGTCATCATTGCGGATGGTGCCGGTCTGTGGGCTGCCTGCGGTGCTGAGTGAAGCACCGAGCGTGGTGCCGGTGATGCTGCCGAGGGCGACGGTGAAGGTTTCATCGACTTCGTTCGTGCCATCATGCGTGACGAGGACGGTGATAGTCTTCGATTCAGCGGCGGTGCCGGTGAAGGCGAGCGTGCCGTCGTTGTCGGTGTAGTCACTGGCGGCCAGCGCGGTGCCGTCGGAGGTGGCGTAGGCGATGGTGAAGCCGCCTTGGACGGGATTGGAGAGCGTGGCGCTGAAGGTGAAGGCGGTGGTGCTACCGCCGGTGCCTTCGTTTTGATCTGCACTCACCGCAGCGAGAGTGATGACGCTGGTGTCGCTATCGGTGATGTTAGCAGAGGCGTTCAAAGTGGCTCCAAGAGTCACATCGGAATCACCAGCAGTTTTGGTGGTCAAAGTGAGCGACACGGTCTCGGTGGCTTCGACGACGTTTTCATTCAAAACGGCCACCGTGATGTCTGCGGTCGTGTTTCCGGCCAAAATGGTCACGGAGCCGCTGAGGGCGGTGAAGTCACTGCCGGAGGTGGCGGTACCGCCGACGTTGTAGTTGATCACTGTGTCGGTGGAAGCGGCAGCCGTCTGGGTGACGCGGAAGAGAGCGTTGGTGGGCGAGGCAGCCTCGACGCCGTCGCTGATCTTCGCCAACGTGACGGTGGCGCTGTCTTCGTCGGTGATGTCCACGGTGGCGGCGACGGTAGCTCCGAGGGTGACCTGCGGATCACCGGCGCTGAATCCGTTCAGCGTGGCGATGACGGTTTCAGTAGCTTCGACGATGGCGTCATTGGTGACGGTGACGGCGAAGTCGGCGGAGGTTTGACCGGCGGGGATAGTCACGCTGCCGCTGAGGGCAGTGAAGTCAGTACCAGACGTGGCGGTGCCGCTGACGCTGTAGGTGACGGTCGTGTTCGTGCTACTGACCGCCGTTTGCGTGACGCGGAAGAGGCCGTTGGTGGTCGGTTCGGCGGCGTCGTTGATTTTGGCGATGGTGACGGTGGCGGTGTCGTCGTCAGTGATGTCGGCGGTGGCGGCGACGGTGGTGTCAAGACTGACATCGGAGTCGCCAGCGGTGATGCTGGTCAGTGTCGCGATGACGGTTTCGGTGCCTTCGACGATGAGATCATCGATGACAGGCAAGCTGATGTCAGCGGTGGTTTGACCGGCGGTGATGGTCACGCTACCAGTTAGGGCTGTAAAGTCGCTGCCAGAGTTGGCAGTGCCGCTTACGTTATAACTCAAAACGGTGTCCACCGTGGCTGCGGCAGTCTGAGTGAGGCGGAAGAGGCCGTTGGTGGGCGAGGCGGCCTCGACGCCGTCGGTGATCTTCGCGATGGAGACGGAGGCCGTGTCGTCATCGGTGATGTCTAGGGTGCCGCTAGGGGTGATGAAAAGGAGGCTCGGATGGCCTGCGGTGATGGCATCTAGGGTGACGGTGAGGGTCTCGGTGGGTTCGAGGGTGGCACCATCGTCAAGGACCGTGACGTCGATATCCACCGAGGTATTTCCTGCGAGGACGGTGGCGGTGCCGCTGAGCGCGGTGAAGTCTGTGCCAGAGGTGGCGGTGCCGCTGATGGTGTAAGCGACTGTGGTATCTGTGGAGCTAGCGGCCGTCTGATTGAGACGGAATTTCCCTGGGGTAGGTGTGGTGGACTCGATGCCGTCGGTAATTTTTGCGAGATCGAGGAAGGCAGAGTCGTCGTTGGTGATGGTGGTGGAGGCGGCCGCGGTGGTGACGGCGTAGCCATTGTTCGGATTGCTCAGGGTGACGGTGAAGACTTCATTTAGCTCTAAGGTCGTATCACCGCTAACGGGGATGGTCACAGTTCCAGTGGCGCTGCCGTCGGCGATGGTGGCGGTGCCGGTGGGCAGGGTACCACCCACGAAGTCAGCGGCGGTCACGGCGGCTCCGCTGACGGTGTATGTCATGTTCACAGCGCCGGAGGTGTCACCGGTGCGGGTGATGGTGAAGGTGAAGTTGGTGGTGCCGGAGTTGCCTTCGCTGATGGCGGCGAGGTTGGCGATGGAGACGGATTTTTGCAGCTCAAAGGCTCCGATATCAACGGTGCCGATGGCGCGGGTGAAGCCGCTGCCGCGTTGGTCGAAGGGCAGCGGCTCGGCAACGTTGAGGTCGCCGTCAATGTCGAAGGTATCGGCGGGGATTTGGGCGGCTAGGCCCGTATTGAGTGCGGTGCTGCTGGCGAGCAGGGCGTGAGTCTGGGTGCGGCCACCATTGTTGGCGAGAGCGGCGAGCTGTGGATTGATGGGCGTTCCGACGGTGCCGACTTGGTCGCTGTTGACGCCTTGGGTGAAGCCGGTAGCCGCGTCTGCGTTGCCGATGAGATTGCCGCCGCTGGAGGTGAAGGAGCCTTCCATGTCGGTGTCGCCTACGTTGCCAGCGATGATGCTGTTGGAGACGGTGATCGTACTGCCAGCGTCTTGTCTCACACCGCTGATGCCGGCAACAGCGTTGTTGTTGGTGATGGTGCAGTTGCGGATGGTGGTGGTCGATGCCCCCGCAAAAATGGCACCGCCATTAAAGGTTGAGTTGCCGGTGATGCTGTTGCCTGAGATCGTCGAATTGACCAGCGTGAGGCTAAAACCGCCCGAGGAATGAATGCCTCCGCCACCGTTGATAGCTGTATTGCCCGAGATTGTCGAATTGACCACCGAGAGCCTGCCTTTACGCTGCCTGATAGCCGAGGCCGAGTTGCCGCTAATCGTACAGGCGATGACGGATACGGTGGTGCCGTCGCCCTCGATAAACAGCCCGCCACCGGTAAGGGTATTGCCTCCTGTGATGGTCAGCCCGCTGATCCGCACGGTCTTGGTCGAGCCTTCTGAGAGGATGAATACGCGGCTGGTCGGCGAGGCGGCGGCGGTGTTTTGCACGATGAGCAGGTCAGCACCCGGACCGGTGATGGTGATGTCCGAGGCGAGGTCGATCTGGCCGCCGGAGAGCGTGATGGTGTCCGCCGTGGTATCCGTGAAGTTCACCGTGCTGCCGCTGCCGTCGGAGAAGGTGATGGTGTCCGCGCCGGCGATGCTGTTGGCATTCAAAATGGCCTGGCGCAGCGAGCCGGGGCCGCTGTCGCTCGTGGTGGTGACGAGGAAGCTGTTTTCCGTGATGGTGACAGTGGCGTTTGGCGAGGCTCCGACGGTGTAGCCGCTCCCTGTGACGAGACTGAGTTGGGCGGCTTCGGCGGCTTCGGCGGCATTGACTGTCTCAGTGAGAGCAGTGAGGGTGACCGTGGCAGTGAGCTGGCCGTCCGGGATGACGAGGGTGCCTGCGCCGCTGCCGGGGGTGAAGACAAGGGTGTCGGTGGAGGTCAGATTGAAGTCCGTGGCGGCTGTGGCGGTGCTGGAGGCATCGAGCTGGAAGCTGACGGTGAGTGCGCCGCTGCTGGCTCCACGGGTGAAGGTGTAAAGGCCGGTGGCTCCGCCTTCGATGGCCGTGGCGGTGGCGGCGGCGATGCTTACGGCAGGGAGGTCGTCATTGGTGATGGTGCCAAGGCCTTGGTTGTCGCTGATGGTGGCATTGGTGGCTCCGCTCAAGTTGAGAAAGAAGGTTTCGTCGGCCTCAAAGCTGGTGTCGCCATTGACGGTGACGCTGAAGGTCTTGGTCGTTTCGCCTGGAGCGAAGGTGAGGGTTCCGCTGGTGGAGGCGTAGTCAGTGCCAGCGATGGTAGCAGTGCCATCGGCAGTGGCGTAGTTCACCGTCGTGGTCTGGCCGGAAGCAGCGCTGAGCGTGACGGTGAAGGTTTGGGTGGTGGTGCCGCTGTTGCCTTCGGCTTGGCTGACATCGGCAATCGAGAAACTAGGCACCGCATCGTCATTGGTGAGGGTGCCCAGGCCTTGGGCATCCGTGACGGTGGCTCCGGTGACGTTGGTCACGTTAACGAAGAATGTCTCGTCCGTTTCGTTCAGCGTGTCGCCAATCACCAGCACGTTGAAGGAATATGTAGTCGATCCCGCTGGGATGGTCTGCGAGGTGAGGCTCTGCGCAGTGTAGTCGCTGCCTGCGATGGCGCTGTCGTTGGCGGTGGCGATGTCAAAGGTGACGCCGCCGGTAGGAGCGGGTGAGCTGAGGCTGACGGTGAAGTTGAAGCTGGTGGTGCCGGAATTGCCTTCGCTGAGAGCCACGTCGCCGATGCTCAAGGTCGCCGGGATGCCGCTGACGGTGATGCCGTTGCCGGTGAGGTCGGCGATGTTGCCGCCAGTGATGACGCTGTTCCAATCATCGGCTGCGGCGAGGTTGTAGGTGGTGCCGCCAGTAGAGCTGGTGCCGTTCTGGTTGAGCAGGGCATTGACGGCGGCGATGTCGGCTCCAGCGAGGGTGAGGCTGAAGGTGGTGGCACTGGTGATCTCGACATTGCCCGTGGTGGAGAGCGTGCGGGTCGCACCGCCTTGGCCAGTGAGGGTGAGCGCGCTGACGGTGATGTCATTGGTGGCACCAATGGTGCTGACCAAGCCTGTGCCGGTAACGCTGAGGACGCTTGTGACTGCATTATAGGTGGCACTGGTGATGGCGGGCGCGGCGACGCCGCTGACGGTGACGGCGTTGCCAGTGAGGTCGTTAGAGGAGGAGGTGGTCGCATTCCAGTTGGCAGAGGCGGCGAGGTTGTATGTGGTGGAGTCCACGGCGGAGGTGCCGTTTTTGTTGAGGATGCCGTTGACGTTGAGCATGTCGGCGGCGTTCAGGGTGACGCTGAAGGCGGTGCTGCTGCTGGCCGTGACGTTGGCTGAAGTGAGAGGGTAGCTGCCTCCTTGGCCGGTGAGGCTGAGTTTGCTCACGTCGATGGTATCGCCAGTGACGATGTTCGTGGCCGTGACGCTGAGGATGCCGCTGCTGGCATCGTAGGTAGAGTTGGTGATCGTAGATGCAACCGTGCCGTTGATGACGAGGCGGTCGAAGAGGATGTTCTCACCCACGATGTTCGTGAAGGCACGGATGCGGACGACGAGTGAGGTGGTGGCGGCGGGCGGGGTGAAGGTGAAGGTTTGCAAAGCGGCGGTGAGTACGGTGCCATCGCCTACATTTGTGCCATCAGCCGGCGTGGTGTCCTGACGCATGACGGCAGCCGCGCCGGACTCCGAGTGGAAGGCGAGGACGTTTTGGAACGCGCCACCATCCGCACTGATCTCCACACGAAGGAAGTCTCCGGTGTCATAGACCGCACCACCGCCTGCGGCGACGCGGATTTCTCCGGTGAGGTCGGTGCGACCGGCAGGGTTGAGGTTGAAGGTGATCAACTCAGTGAGATCGGGATTGTCGTCGACGTTTTCCACGCCGAAGCCGGAAGTGCCGTCAAGACCCGCGACGGCACCGGGCTGGACACGGGCAAACATCGAGGGCGGGCTGGAGAAGCCGCCTAGCACGGAATAGCGCGTGCCACGGCCATCGGTCTCGAAGCTTTCGGTGAAAGGGAGGCTTTGGGTAACGATGTTATCGACGACCTCAATGTCACGAATGGGCGAGTTGCTGGGATTGGAGCCGTCGTTGACAAGGAAAGTGGCGCGTCGAACGCCGGTGGAGGGGTTGGTGGTGTTCGTGTTCCGATACGTGACGCTGCGGAGGACAGCCTGGTAGTCGGCCAGAGGAGCTGACCCGGTGATGGAGAGGGTGCCGGTGGCAGCGGTATAGGTGATGTTTCCAGCAAGGAGTGCGCCGGATGGAGTGGCGGCGAGGACGTCCTCGGCGGTGACGAGGGCTTGCGAGAGAACGACGGAGGCGGAGGTGAGGTTGGCGCTGTCCGTATCTGTCACCGTGAGGGCCGGGGCGATGGCAGTGGCGCTTCCGCCTTCGGTGAAAATGAGATTTCCTGCGGGTACGTCGGAAATGGCGGGTGGGTTGGTGGCTGCGGTCTCGCCGAAGATGCGGATGTTGTCAAAAGTGATCAATTCGCCCGTGGCATCGCTTTCCAGGGTGATGCGGATTTGGACGGTGTTCCCCGTGGGGATGGCGTAGATGCCTTCGCGAAGGGTGTCATCCAGCACGGTGGGATTGGTGACAATGGGATTCACATCACCACCTATGTTGTTGCCATCAGAGTCAAAGGAGAGACGTGTATTGATGGTGTTCGCGGTGGCGGGAGAAAACTGAACGATGCGCTGGAAGGCCCCGCCATCGATGCTGGCCTCAACGATCAATCTGTTAATGAAAGTCGGAGAGGCACTGGCGTTGTCATACTGATTCAGATCGACAGGGTTAGGGAGATCTTGTCTTCCTGGAGCCGCCATCAGCAGACGGACCTGAGTGTTGATCTTCCCTGCGATGTTCACCGAGTTCGTGGTGAGGGTGATCTCCTGCGGGCCGGCACTGGCCGGAGCCGTGCGGGCGGTGTCGCAGTCCTCGGCGGCGAAGATATTGGCACCATCCGCTCCTGCGAGCGTGCGATTGCCGCTGACCTTTGTCCCGTTGTTCGGGATGATGGAGAAATAATCTGAAAACGTGTTAAAACCTGTTTCAATAAACTGCGGCACCGAAGTGGTGAAACCGATGCCACTGCCCTCGAATGACTCCTGAGCGATCTGGGTTGGCGCGGCTAAGAGGATCGACGGGGCCGCGAGGCAGGCTGCGCCGAGGATTTTGGCAAGTGAGGACGGTTTCATACAGAACGGGAGATCGAGAGCGGAAAATGAAGGGGAGGCTTAATTTCTTGACGGGAAGATGCCTTGGAGAGCGATGCAGAAATTCACACAGAGAAAGGGCGGCAGATTGGTGTGAGGCTGACTGCCGCCGCTGGCGCCCAACGTTCCCGTGACGGTCATGGCACCCATGCTGCCGTTGCTGGTGCCTGAGAAGATTTCTGCGGGACCTGCTGAGGGATAGTTTCCTGCCGGAGTGTCGCTGTTGCCGGCAGAGTTCTTGCAGGGCGCGGAGGCTGCCGTCTGGGCAGCGTGGGTGTGCGCCGGCATCTCGTTCAGGCCGAGGGTGACGTTTTCCACGCCTCCTGTTTGGCCGATGACGCGAAGGGATAAGCCGGGGCCATTGCCTTGATTGAGTGGCGTGCGGCCTCGGAGATCGGGCAGGGCGAAGGTGGTGGTTCCATTGCCACCGTATTGCGTCCCGAGGAGCGAGAAGAGCGCGGTATTTGAGGCAATGGAGATGAGCTGGCCATTGCAGAAACTCCAGTTTCTGGGGCTGAAGTTGAGGCCGAACATTCTGATTTCACCGATGAATGGGCTGTTAGCCATAGATTTTTGATTGGTTGAAAAGGTTTCGCGACTCAGTTGCGCGATGGGAAGATGCCTTGGACGGCGATGCAGAAGTTCATGGCGAGATAGGGCGGCATGTTCGGGTGGGGCTGACTGCCGCCTGCTGCGCCGATGGTGGTGTTGAAAACAGGAGCCCCGAGCGCAGCGTTCTTAGCGGTCGAGTAGATGTTCGCTGATTCGTGCGAGGCTGGGAATTTCCCTTCGGGCGCATCAAAACTCCCGACGGCACTCTGACAGGGCTGCGAGGCCGTCGTCGTGATAGCGTGGGTGTGGCTGGGCATCTGGGTGGAGAGCAGTGTCACGTTTTCCGAGCCGCTCGCCTGGCCTAAGACGTAACCGGACGTTCCGGCGCTTTGGCCGAAGTGCTTGGGCATCCGACTGCGGAGATCTGGCAGCCCGAAGGTGGTGGTGCCATTGCCACCGTATGTCGTGCCAAGGAGTGAGAAGAGAGCCTGGTTCTGGTTGATGGGGAGGAGCTGGCCATTGCAAAGAGCCCAGTTTCTGGGCGCAAAGTCGAAGGCGAAGATCTGGATCTGGGAGATGACTGGTTGTGAGGCCATGAGAATGTTTCGGGTTAGGAAGAACTGGATTGAATCAATTTCTCGAAGGGAAAATTCCCTCCGCCGCGATGACAAAATTCACGCAAAGATAAGGCGGCATGTTCTCGTGTGGCACGCTGCCACCGGCTGGTGAAACGGTGGAGGAGGGGGAGATCGTGCTCATCGTGGCATTTTGAGTCGTGGAAAACGCTTCGGTGCCTGAGTCGGCGGCGTAGTAGTTTCCCGTGGGATTCTTGGTATTTCCTGCTCCGCCTTGGCATGGATTGGAGACGGTCTGAGTCAGGGCGTGGGTGTGGACGGGGAGTTGCGTAGGAAGCACGGTGACGGTTTGTGTGCCAGCGGCCTGGCCCATCACATAACTGCTCAGCCCTGGGCCTGTGCCCTGATGGATCGGCATCCGGCCACGAAGATCCGGCAGGGCGAAGGTGTTCTGACCATCGCCGCCATAGGTGGTGCCGATGAGCGAGAAAAGAGCAGTATATTCGGAAATGGACCTAAGGGAGCCATCGCATGGAAAGTAACCGCGGGGGGCGAAGTTGAATCCGGCCATCTTGACCTGACCAATGAGAGGGTCTGACATAAAATTGAGTGAGGTTAGAGGAGAATTAAATCGCGGTGGGATCTTCGATGACCCGAAGCCATGAGGTCATTTCGGGGAACTTCTGGCACATCCGGTACCATTGCAGCATGGGCACGCCGGGCGCGACCATGGAACGACCCGCCGCAACATCGCCGAATTGCGAGACGAGCTGCGCGCCGCCGTTCTTGTAGCCACCTTCGTGAAAGACGATGTGAGGATCGATCTCCAAGGCCACTGATGCGGCGTAGGACCAGGCGAGAGCGGCCATTTCATCGGCCGGAGAGACTTCGAGTTTTCCCGAAAGCGCAGCCCGTTTCGAGGGCGGATTGAGCGCGATGTGGGCGGCTTCGTGGAGGATGTCGCCGGGCCACTTGAGTTGCTCGGCGTCGATGAGCAGGGTGCCGTCCTGGATTTCGAGGCCAGGCAGAAAGGAACCACTATCCAAGGGTTGGAAGCGGCTTGGGATTCCTCGTTCGGAAAGAAAGAGGGTCATTTTCTCGATCAGATCGGACATCAGGCGGCGTTGAGGTTGAGTTGAATGGCGGCGGATTCCTCGTCGGTCAGCGTGGCAGGGGGCACCCAGTTTGGATTCCCGTAGTCGTTGACGCGGCGGTCGAATACGGCTGGCGATATACCTTTCGCGCCGGTGAATTCCTCCAAGCTGGCGACGGTGGAAGCGGGATTTTTTAACATCTCGGCGTAGTCGAACGTGAGTAGATTTCCCAATTTCAAGTTCGTAAAAATCTGGCGATTAAACTGAGCCTGCCGCGCCATCATACCCGCCTCCGCAGGCGAGCTGAACATCTGAGCCGCTTTAGCAGAGCGCATGGAATCCGTGATGTCTCGGTCGATCCAAATCCAGCGGGCTTGCGGAAACCATTGGGCCAACGTCGGCAGCGAGGTAGCATCCGCACCCGCAAGTTTCCATCCCCAGATGGGACGACTGGCTTCTGCCGCCTCGCGCCGGCAACCGTCTAACCATGCCACCGCCGCTGCGCGGAAACTGGCTAGGTAGGTGCTCATCGTCGGGGCGAGTGGCGTGATGAAATCCGAGACATCGCCGCGAAGGACCGCTTCGAGCACGGGAGCGATTTGGGATTGTTGAAAACCGATCATTTGCCCGCGGGCCATCGCATATTTCGCGAAAAACTCAGCTTCTTGGCCCACCGTATCGCCGTAGATGAGGGCATTCGGCGCGGAACAAAGCAGACGCTGGATCAAGGTGGTGCCAGACCGCTGAAGCGGAGACAGGACGATGACAGGACTCATTCCCGCAGGGGAGGTCATGCTGGAATGGAGTTTGGTGGTGTCCGGGGATTCAAAATGATCGCAACCCGCTCACTACCTTTCTCGAGGGAAAGTCTGTTTCCCTGAGCCATGATTCGCACCCCAAGCCCGGCAAAATTTCCATGGCTGCTGCCAAAGGCAACAAGATCGGCCATCTCACAATACAACTCGATCTCGCCAGAAGCGGTTACGATTCTCGATGTGTGGTCCGAGAAGGTGCGAAGCCTTTTCTCCAGGATGGCGATCCAATCCTGTGAACTTAAACTGGAGAAGCTCGAACCAAGCAAAGGCTGTGTCGTCAGCGCACCAAGGGCCAAGATGCTTCCCGTGAGGATGTTGCGGCGTGTGATATCTCGCATGTCTGACGATGATTTAGTTAGCTTAACAATAAACCACAACATAAATTTAATTTAATTAATGTTGTTGAAAAATGCGACAGTTGGAAAACCGTCTTTATCAATGATAGCAGGACTAGAGCTTATTTTACGGCCTTGAGATCTTCATAAAGCCGAGTAAGGCGTGATCTAGCAAGCGACCGGAATTTTGCATGCAGTTCAGACGGGATTTCAATTTCTGATCCGGAATTGAAGGGATCATTGCCTCTCTTGCTATGGAACCCGCAGCGCAGATTGAGTCGCTCCTCCTCCGGCATTGAGAGTCCAATCCCCAGCTTGCCGACAATCTCGCTTCGAAATCCCTCAACAAGCAGTTGATAACTCAACGGGATGAGTTTCCCCTCCCGCACGAGTGGAAGGGCGCGAGAGAAAATCGACTCCAGAACGCGGGCGGTAAATCCATCCAGATCCGCAGGATCGATACTCCCCGCTTCGATGTCGAAAAGCGCCGGATCCCTCAGGCCGGGGACCATCTGGCTGCCTCGCTGACGGTGGTGAGACCACAGGATTTCCACCGGATCGCGATACACGAAAAAGCAAGGCACGCAGGGGAAGGCTCCCTGAATCAACGGCAGCCAGGGCAGATGCCAACTGTCGTGCTTGATGAAGAGGAATCGATCCTGGGGAGATCGCCTTTGTCCGAGCGCCAAAACCACTCTTCGGAAAAGAGCCGTTTTGTCCCCGTCATTTTTCTGAAGCCTGAGGAGCTCATCGAGGATCGGGGGTTCCGAAATCGAGATGCTTCCTTCGAGGCATGATAACATTTGGCTCAACAACGTGGAGCCGCTGCGCGAGGCATGAAAAATGAAGGCGGTCGGGGCAATGGTGGCAGGAAGTGGCCACTCACCGGGCTCGTCCAGCACGGTCCGCCTCAATTCTGGCCGATCACGCCGTGCACTCCGGATCGCATCTTCGAAAAAGGGTGCATTTAAATCCGCAACGGAGAGATCCTGCCAAATGAGCGAATGCGCCCCGTCTTCCCGCTTCTCAAGGCTAACCGGATACCATCTTGCGGAAGGCTTCATCGATCGGCCGCATTTTGAAGTTCGGCCGCCAGCCAGTCGTTCATGGACGCATCGATCACAAGATGAACCCGATCCGAATCTCCTCGATTCCTCACCGCATGCGGATCCGCCAGCCGCAAGTACCAACAAGAACCCGGTTCCATCGGCACGTGGACCTGGTTCAGCAGAAAATCGACGTTTGGATTCGTCGTGATTGGGATGTGTATCCTCACCTGGCCTAGTTCGGCACTGAGATCATGATCACAGTGTTCCTTGATGTCGGACCCCGGGGTCAGCCGCATGAGCCGCACGCTTTGCAAAGGGCACTGGAATGTGGAGAGCACCTGCTGGAGGTATGGCGCCTCCTTTAAAAACGGAGTATCCTCGAAATCGCAACACGTCGGATCCGAGTAGATCATCATCACAGGATGCGTCGCACCCGCAGTTCCGCGGAGTGGCAGGACATCCCAAATTCCCTGATAGTTTTGCTTCACGAAGTGATCGATCCAGGAGTGGGATTGCAGGTTCTTCAGGTCGTGCTCCAGTAATGCGACGTCAAACTTCATTCCGAGCTGTATGCGATCCGGCAGTGGTTTCATTCAACGCGGATCAAAGTTGAGACTGTGGAAAAAATCGAGGATTATCCCCTTTCCGAACAGAATGCGTGAGTGGCCCACCATCCTCACGGAAAGCAATCGTTGCTCGGCTTCATGGCACCTTGGATCGCGTAAATCGCGGTCACCTCCTGCTTGACGCTCCCGGTCGGAAGCTTACCGCTCAGACCCGGCAATTGCCCCCTCGCCGCGACGAACGCCGGATGATAGAGGCCCAGTAGCTCCACCATTTCCTTGGGAAGAACCTCGATGTAAGCCACCCTTCGGATCATTTGGGCGGTCAGCAGACCCGAACTGTGGGCGAGTTCCGGATCGTGCACCAGCACATCACCCGCTTGCATCGGAATGGTGGAATACTCCCTTTTGATCAGCTCACAGATGGGCTCATCGGAATCATGGCTGCCGGAAATGATTCTCAAGCAGCCTTCCCGTTCATTCGCATCATCCAGATAAATGCCGATCATATAGCCCTTCAGGCCGCTCTTCGTCACGATCCTCTTTCGAAAAGGCCTTCTCAATTTTTAGGAAGCCATGTTCCTTCAATGATTCACACGCGGTGCAGATCACCGTGCTGAGACGACCTCCGAGCACTTCGGACCATCCGCCATCCGGGTGAAAACCCGGTTCTAATGGAATCACGGGTTCAAGAAACTTTCACCGGCTGGTCCCGGGCGGGTCGAAGCGTGCGACCACCGCTCAGAGCAGCATCAGGGCGGGCTGCTCGATGAGTTTTTTGATCTCTGCGAGGAAGGAGGCGCCCACGGCTCCGTCGATGACGCGGTGGTCACAGGACAGGCCGAGATTCATGCGCATTCCGGGGACGATCTGGCCGTTTTTAACCACGGGCTTCTCGATGGCAGCGCCCACGGAAAGAATGGCGGCTTGCGGTGGATTGACGATGGCGTCGAAGGATTCGATGCCCCAGGCTCCGAGGTTGGAGACGGTGATGGTGCCACCGTCGAATTCGTCAGGCTTGAGTTTCTTGTCCTTGGCGCGGACGGCGAAGTCTTTCACGGCGCGGGAGATGGCGAGCAGCGATTTGGATTCCGCCTGCTTGATCACCGGGGTGACGAGGCCGTCTTCCACGGCGATGGCGACGGAGAGCCCGACGTGTTTGAATTTCACGATATGGTCGCCTGCGAACGACGCGTTCACCGCAGGGACGGCCTCGGCGGCTTTGATGACGGCTTTGAGGATGAAGTCGTTTACGGAATATTTGTTTCCGTGGGTTTTCTCGGCCTGGGCGTTCACCTGTTGGCGCAGGGACATGAGCGGGGCTGCGTCCACCTCGATGTGAAGGTAGAAGTGGGGAATCGTTGTTTTCGAAGTCAGCAGGCGCGAGGCGATGATCTTGCGCATCGAGCTCAGCTCAATCCGTTCGTCGCCGTCGCGGGAGACCGGGACAATCGCTTGGGCTGGCGGCGCGGCTGCGGGGGCGACGGCTTTGGACTTGATGGATGCGGCAAGCGCTGCGGCTGCGGTGGCCTCGGTGGAGGGAGCTGCGGCGGTTTTGGCAGGAGTCCCGGCAGCGGCCTGGACGTCGCTCTTGACGATGCGGCCGGCGGGGCCTGACCCCATTAGGCCTGAAAGTTCCACTCCGAGTTCTGCGGCGACCTTGCGAGCGAGAGGCGACGCTTTGAGGCGGTCGCCAGGAGCGATGGTAAGCTGCACTGGGGCTGGAGGTGTGGCTGTTGTGGGTGCAGCATCGACGGGAGCGCTGGTGGTGGCTTGATGCGCTGGCACCGCGCCTGAGTCTCCATCAAGGACCGCCAGAGTTGCACCTACGGGGGCTCGCCCGCCCTCTTGGATCAAAATCTCCGTGATTGTCCCGTCGTCGAAGGCTTCCATTTCCATCGTTGCCTTGTCGGTTTCGATTTCCGCGAGAATGTCACCAATATCGACCGAGTCGCCGACTTTTTTGTGCCACTTGATGAGGGTGCCCTCGGTCATGGTATCCGAGAGTTTTGGCATTTCGATGTTCACAGACATGGTGTTGATAGGAAAATGAAGTCGGAGGGACAATGGGAGAAAGTCAGCGTATTTCCAGACTTTTTAC
>JBOFET010000337.1:0-14169 GCA_051648225.1 Luteolibacter sp. | reverse complement strand
GAGCTGTTGGATCACGGTGGGCAGCGACCAGACGAACATTCCCGCATTCCAGGAAAAAGTGCCTTGGGCGAGAAATTCCTCGGCAAGCTCGGCACTGGGTTTTTCCCGGAATCGTGTCACCTCGAACAACGGGTGGGCGGCGGCGAGCCCGGGAATCGTCGCAGCTGCTCCGCGCTCGATGTATCCATAGGACGGACAGGCCCAAGTCGGGCGGAGGCCGATGGTGACCAGCCCGTTAGAAACTTCTGCCGCGGCGAGGGCGTCGCGCATGACGCTCTGGTAGGCGGCGGTGTCCCGGATCAGTTGATCGGATGGTAGCACCATCATGACCGCGTTGGGATTGCGAGCCGCGATGAGGCCGATGCCGAGGGCCACGGCGGGTGCGGTGTCGCGTTTGGCGGGTTCCGCGAAAATGTTTTCCGCAGGCAGCATCGTGGCGAGTTCCCTTACCGCGTCCACTTGCAGGGAATTCGTGAGGATGAAAATATTCTCGAAGGGAACGAGTCCCTCTAGGCGTGCGATCGTTTGCTCGAGAAGTGTCCCGGTGCCGAAGAGATCGAGCAGCTGCTTGGGTTTGTGATTGCGGCTCAACGGCCAGAACCGAGTGCCGGAGCCGCCGGCGAGAATCAAAGCATAGGTATTTTCCTGCGGAGGCATGACGCGCGGAGCTTTGACCAGAGAAACCGCGAGGAAAAGAGAATTTCAGAACCTCCTCCCCGCCGGGAAATGACCTCACTTTGATTCAAGCCATCTGCGTCACATCCGCTCAGTAGCAAGGCTCGTAGTCGTAGTGATGATAGGTCCGCGTGTAGGTTCTGCGGTGGTGGTGGTCGTTTTGGTTATTGTTCGCCACCGCATAGCCGATCAACCCGGCGGCAGCCACGCCAGCCACTGCCAGACCCGGGTCAACTGTCTGCACGGGCCGGCCGTAAGTATCATAAGTGGTCATGCAGCTGACACTCGAGGCGACACAGGCCACGACCAAGGAAACAGCGGTCCAGCGGAGGATAGATGATGTGGTTTTCACAAACGAAGAGACGGAGAGGATTTGGAAAAATTCAAAGGTTCTGTGGAAAAAATTTCATGCTCCGGCGTCCCTAGCAGATTCAGCAGACGGCCCGGCGCAAGGCGAATCTCAGCATTCACGCTGCTTGGCGGACTCCCAAGCCTCCTCCATCTGCTCAGGAGTGGCGGCTTCCAAACTGAGTCCGCTCTGCTTGAGAATGCGCTCCATCTCTCCGAAGCGATTTTCAAACTTGTTGTTCGCCGCGTTCATTAGAATCTCTGGATCCACCTTGCGAAAGCGGGCGAGGTTCACGATGGAAAACATCAGATCGCCCATTTCCTCGGACACCGCGTCGAGATCCTGGGCGTCCACCGCAGACACGAGCTCCAGCAACTCCTCGCGGATCTTCGCGATCACACCGGTTTCCACCGGCCAATCAAATCCGACCTTGGCAGCCTTTTTCTGGAGCTTCGAGGCGCGTAAAAGGGCAGGCAGACCCTTGCCGACGCCGTGCAGGTAGGGCTTCTCCTCATCGCCCTTTTCAGTCCGCTTGATCTCGTCCCACTGCCGCAGCACGCCATCCGTGGTCGCCACTTCGCTGGTGCTAAAAACATGCGGATGGCGGCGGACCAGCTTCTCGCTGATCTCGCGGGCGACATCGTCCAGATTGAACCGCCCCGCCTCCTCCGCGATCTCGCTGTGAAAGACCACTTGCAGCAAAAGGTCGCCAAGCTCCTCCCTGAGGTGATCGTAGTCACCCCGCTGAATGGTATCGACCGTCTCGTACGCCTCCTCGATGAGATTGGGCACGATGGATTCGTGCGTCTGTTCCGCATCCCACGGGCAGCCACCAGGCGCACGCAGACGGTGCATGATGGCACGCAGGCGGGCGATTTGTGGCCCGGCGTCCGGGCAGTCGATCATTTCCTCGTCGGTCATCATGAAGATTTTTTCTGTTCGGAGACCCGCTGGAGAAAATCGCGTTCTTGCTGGGTGAGGCTTTGGAATCCCTGGCTGGAAATCTTGTCCAAAATCGCATCCACGGCTGTGTCCTGGGTCTTCTCCAGCTCCGAGCGCGGGCGCAATTTCGGCATCTGCCGCGGCTTCGACAGCTTCGGCTTCAGGATTTCCACCCCCGGCTCACCTCCCAACAGAAACGGGTAGCGGATCAGGAAAAATCCGACAATCGCCCCGCCAAGATGACCCGCCTCACCGCCTTCATTTCCGCCAAACCTGAGCAAAATCGACCCCACGGAAATCACCATCAGCGCGATCGCCAACTGCCGCATCGACAGCTCGATGGGCGGAAAATACAGGCTCACCCTCAGATTCGGCGCGATCACCGCCACGCCGACCAGGATGCCGTAGATACCCGCAGAAGCCCCGACGAGCGGGGTGTAGAGATCATTGCCCGGCAAGACCCCGGACAAAACCAGCAACGTATAAAACACCCCGCCGCCCACCCCACAGAGCAGGTAAAAAAGCAGAAATTTCTTCAAGCCCCACCAGCGCTCCAACCAGGGACCGAAGAAAAACAGCCCGAGGGAGTTGAACAACACATGGCCCAAGCTGCCGTGGAGAAATTGAAACGTGACGAACTCCCAGATCCGGCCTTGAAAGACCGCAGATTGGATGGTGAAGGCACCGAACTCACGCAGCGGTTTCTCAAGAAGCAGATCCAGAAAATAGATCCCCACATTCGCGATGAGCAGCCATTTCACCACCGGCGTGAGCTGCGAAAAAAAACCACCGCCCTCGCGGTGATGGCTGCGTTGATACTCCCGGTCTGAAATTCCCATCTGCGGAGGGGAATTAGCATGGCGGACTTCCCTCCGCAAGGCCGGGTGAAAATTCCGTCACCTTGTAAGACTTCATCCGACCGTCCCTTTTCGGTGAACTCATCCCCGTGGTCGTTCGCAATCGAGGCGGCCCCCGCCCCAAGTCGTCCTCGGCTTGGGGCGGCGGCGGCCCAACCTTTTTCCGCCTTGAAATTGAGGTCACCCGATCTACCGGAACTTGCCCGAGGGCAAATTCCCATGATCCAAGGAAAACCAAAGAACTCGGCCATCCAGGAGCTGTTTGCGAAGCGCTTGCGGGCGTTACTCTTCGACGACGCGAGTGGAGTGCCTCCGTGGTTGGAGACGATTTCCGGCGGCGAGGGTCCGGGGCTTTTCCAGCCCGGTGAGGCTCCGTGGGTCATCCACGCGGACTTCGGCACCTTCGTCGGCGGCGTCCGTGCCCTGCTCATGCAGGCGCTGCATCCGGGGAGTCTTGCCGGAGTCCACTCGCACTCGCGATACCAGAGCGATCCGCTAGGCAGGCTCGCTGGCACCATTCGCTGGCTGACCATCACCACATTCGCCTCCAGTGAGGCCGTCACGCAGGAGGCTGCTCGAATCAACCAGATGCACCGCCGCGTGCGTGGGGACTATCAATCCGCTGCGGGAGAAACCCTCAGCTACCGTGCCTCGGACCCTCACTTGCTGCTCTGGGTTCACCTGGCGTTCATGGATTCATTTCTGCGCTGTCATCAACTTTTTGCCACGGCAGAAATCCCCGGCGGTGCGGATGCTTATGTGCGGCTGTGGGCGAAGTCCGTGGAGCCGCTCGGGCTGCGTGAGGTGCCGGTCACGGAGGCGGGCTTGATCGCGACGCTCCAGGAATTCCAAAGTGAGCTGGCAGTGACGGAGCAGACTCGGGAAGTCATCCAGTGGCTTCGTCACCCTCCTCTGCCCGTGGCCTCGCTGCCGGTTTACGAACTGCTCTTCCAAGCCGCACTGGCCTCGCTGCCTGCGGATTACCGGGCACTGCTCGACCTCAAGGGGGTGCCGCTTCCGATCATCCGCCCGGTGGCGCGGGGGCTTCTCAAGTGCATGCGAGCGGCGATCGGCCCTGAGAACATGCTTTCTGACTCGGCCATCGCACGGTTAGACCGATGGGAAATGGCAGGTAAGGCATCGCCGGAATAACAGGCAGGAATGCCTGTTTCACTCTCACTTGGCCTGGCGGGCGGTGGCCTTGAGGCGCAACGCATTGAGGGCGATGAAGCCGGTGGCGTCGTCTTGGTTGTAGGCTTCTTCCTGGCCGCCTTCCATGGTGGCGACGGCTTCGGAATACATGCTGTAAGGTGAGCGGCGGCCGGCCTGCATGACGTTGCCTTTGTAGAGTTTCATGCGGACTTCGCCACTAACGGTTTTTTGGGTTTCGGTGACGAGAGCCTGGATAGCAAGGCGCTCGGGGGCGAACCAGAAGCCGTTATAAACGAGCTGGGCATACTTCGGGATGAGGCTGTCCCGGATGTGCATGGACTCGCGATCGACGACGAGGGTCTCAAGGTCGCGGTGGGCGGCTAGCAGGATGGTGCCGCCGGGAGTTTCGTAGATGCCGCGGGATTTCATGCCGACGAAGCGGTTTTCCACGATATCGACACGGCCGATGCCGTTGCGACCGCCGAGCAGGTTGAGGACGCGCATGACGCCGTAGGGGGTGAGGAGGGCGTAGCCGTCTTGTGTGCCGGTGGATTTAACGTCGCCGAGTTCGGTGAGGAGGGCGTCGAGGTAGTCGTGCTTGAGGCCGATGGCTTTGCCCTTTTCGAAGAGGATCTCGATGTATTCGGCTTGGTCAGGAGTGTCTTCCGGGGAAACGGAGAGGACATACATGTCGGTATCCGCCGGGGTGGTGGCGTCATACCAGGGGTCTTCCATGGCTCCGGCTTCGAAGGAGATGTGGAGGAGGTTGCGGTCCATGGAGTATGGTTTTTTCATGGAGGCCTTGATCGGGATGTTGTTAGCCTCGGCGTAGGCGATCATTTCTGCACGGCCGGGAAATTCCTTGCGGAACTCGGCGTCGCGCCACGGGGCGATGCACTTGACGTTAGGCGCGAGCGCAGCGGCGGAGAGCTCGAAGCGGACTTGGTCGTTGCCCTTTCCGGTGGCTCCGTGGGCGATGGCGTCGGCTCCCTCGGCGAGGGCGACGTCCATCATGGCCTTGGTGATGCAGGGGCGGGCGATGGAGGTGCCGAGGAGGTATCGGCCTTCGTAAATGGCACCAGCTTGGATCATGGGGAAAATGTAGTTGGCGGCGAAGTCTTCCTTGAGGTCGCCGATGTAGCACTTGGAAGCACCGGTGCTGAGGGCCTTGGCTTCGAGGCCGTCGAGTTCGTCACCCTGGCCGACGTCCGCGCAGTAGGCGACGATTTCGGCTTGGTATTTGGCTTTGAGCCAGAGAAGGAGGACCGAGGTATCAAGACCTCCAGAGTAAGCGACGACGATTTTCATGAGGGCGGGAGGCAAGCATGAAGGTGGGGCGAGGTAAAAGCCGAAATGCGGCGAGGCGGAAAAACACGAGCATCCCCACGGGCAGCTCCGGAATCGAAGAAAAGCGGTGCCATCACTCCCAGCCCCACTGCCTCAGTGAACAAAGATTGATCTCGCGAGATTAAATTCCTAACTTGGCTGAGGTTTCCCTGATCGACGAAATGTCTGCGCTCCATCAAACCCACCGAGAATTTGAAATCAGGCTTCTGGGCCGTCTTGCAGGCTCGGAGCGATTCCTAAACTATCAGGATGCTTTCCGGACCGCGACGGGCCTTCCATTGAGGCTCGTTCCGTCGGATCCCGAGCACGGGTGCCTGGATGACCAAAACATCAACCGGAGTCCGTTCTGCGAAGTTCTGAATCTGTGCAAATCCGCTTGTGGTGCTTGCCTGGACACCAACCGCTTGTTGATGTTAGAGGCAGAGGTCCATGGGCCGTCCACCTGTCACTGTTTCGCCGGGCTTTGTGCGACCGCGATCCCGGTGAAACTGGGAGCCTCCGTGATCGGATATTTGAAAACCGGGCAGGTCTTTAGCAGGACTCCCACGGAGGAACAGTTCGAGGCCATCCTTGGCGTGATCGGTCGCAGAACTCTCGGCAAGGACATGAGGGCGAAATTGAAAGCTGCTTTTTTACAGACCCGCACCGTCGAGCCGCGTCGCTACCAGAGCATGGTCACGCTGCTGGAGAGCTTCGCCGAGCAACTCAATGGACATGCCGAATCGCTGGCGATCATCGAAGATGGCAGCGAACCCACCGCGATCACCAAGGCCCGCAGGCACATTCATGAAAATCTGGACCAGCCTCTCCCCCTCGGACAGGTCGCGCGCCATGCCGGGCTCAGCGAGTCCCACTTCTGCCGACTTTTCAAAGACTCCGCCGGACTCACCTTCACCGACTACATCAACCGCTGCCGGATCGACTGGGCGAAACGGGAACTGCTCAAGCCCAAGGCGCGCATCTCAGAAATCGCATTTCTGGTAGGCTATCAATCGTTGTCCCAGTTCAATCGAAGCTTCTCGCGAATCGTTGGCTCATCGCCGACGCTCTACCGCCGGGAGCGCATCGAACGCGCTGCTTCATGATGAGTCGATTTCGTGATTGCCGCCCGTGGCAATTCTTCCCACCCTGAGCCACGCCTCGATCATGGAAGAACGTTACGAAATCCGCGGAAAAATCGGCCAGGGAGGACTCGGTGCGGTTTACCGAGGCTACGACACGAGAATGAGCCGAGAAATCGCGATCAAGCGGATCTCGGTGACTCATGAAGACCCCACGCTGCAGGAAGAGTCCACCCGCCAACTCATCAAAGAAGCCGGTGCACTCGCCTCGCTCCAGCACCCGCACATCGTGACGGTTTACGACGTCGGCACCGACGAGGAAGGGCCCTACGTCGTGATGGAACTCATCAGCGGAAAAACCCTGGACGAACTCATCGAGCGAGCTCCCCTCACCTGGCCGGACTTCCGCGAGCTGGCCATTCAAACGCAGGAAGCACTCATCGCCGCTCAGGAACTCGGCTTGATCCACAGCGACATCAAGCCCGCAAACCTGATGCTCACGTGGCTACCATCGGGGAAATTCCAGATGAAAATCGTCGATTTCGGCCTAGCCACGCTCACCCATTCCCAGTCGTTGGAAGAGTTACAGGAAATCGAAGCCGTCTTCGGCTCCATCTACTTCATGGCACCCGAGCAATTCGAACGGGTCCCGATCGATGCCAGGACGGACATTTACGCCATGGGCTGCGTCTATTACCAGGCACTGACCGGCACCTACCCGTTCAAAGGCGAAACTGCCAACGAGGTGATGAATGCCCACCTCCACCATCAAGTCACCCCGATTCAGGAAGTCCGCGCTGACATCCCGCTCTGGGCCTGCGACTGGATCATGTGGATGCTCAACCGCATGCCGTCAGACCGGCCCGAGAGCGCCCGGGAAGCCCTCCAGGTCTTTTTCCAAAACGACAAGAATCCCAAACCCACGATGAGTCTGGGCAAGGCTCCGCCCGTCGTTCCCACCGGTCCGCGCCCCCCCATGCGGAGAATGGCTCCCGCGAAAAAAATCATCACCGACCCGCGGATGGCACCTCTCGGATACGTCGCCCCCGTCGTCGAGCCGGAGCCACCGGCCCAGACGATCACCGCACCTCAGCCGCTGCTTCCTCCCGAGGGGTCGAAGCCAAGCATTTACACCGCATCGATCGAGATTCCTGCCGTGGCCCCACCTGCCCCCACCGTTGGCGGCACCACCCACGTTCCGGTCAGGCACTACACCGCACCTCAAAGTTCAGCCAAAAAAGGCGTAAAAATCGCAGTGATCAGCAGCTTGGTCTTACTCTTGGGCATCCTTGGATTCGTACTCACCAACCGGATCAAGGCGAGCAAGGCCAGCCAGCGATTCACGGTTTTACTCACCGAAGCAAGCACCGCAGGTACCTCTGAAATTTTGATGACGGCGCCTGAACTCACCCACTTCCTCGATCTTGCCGCCAATTCGGACACCGAGGAAAAGCAGAAACAAGTGTTTCAATTACTCGCATTGGCCAAGCCGAGTGATGGATCTGATTTCGATCGCACCATCGCCACTTTCGCCACGACGAGCACCCAGATCCTACCCGAGGTCAGGGCAGCCATGATTCAAGAAGTGCTGGAAAAACGCACCAATCCGGTCACCGCCCCCATTCTTGTCGAATTCGCCCGCAACACCAAGGACATGGCTTCCGCTGCCGCCTCGCTTCGGGCTGCCCGCGCTTCGGTGGGCGACAATGAGTTCGAACCGATTCTCTCGGTCGCCCAGTATCATCCGAATGCCGACGTCCGCCTAGCAGCCGAAGATTCCCTCCTCGAAATCCTCCGCAAATCCTCAAAACGTAGCGATTTCGCCAAGCAGATCAGCAAGACTCTGACGTCCACCACCGACGCCAAGACCCGCCAATTCCTGCAACGTTTGAGAGCCGCCGCAAGTCGCTGACGCACCGCCTCACGGTGAATAAACCGCCACTGGCCCCACCCCAGCACCTTGCACTCGGCGGAGTTTTTCCACCACTCTCTTCAAAATCTCAGCGGCTGTCACCGCTTCGTCCAAAGTGTTGAGCCGGGAAAAGCTGAAACGCAGACTGCTTTTCGCACGCGCCTCCGGGATTCCCATCGCAAGCTGCACATGGGACGGCTTTTGCTTCCCCGTCATGCATGCGGATCCTGCGGAACAGGCAACTCCAGCCTCATCGAGCAGGATCAATAGGCCAGCCGCATCACAGCGGTCGAACGAAAGATGACTGGTGTTCGCCAAACGATGATCCACATCCCCATTGACCGAAATTCCTGAAATTTCTCGCAGAACAATCGCTTCAAATGCATCCCGCATCGACCGAAGGTTCGAGTCTGGAGTCTTTAAAACCCATTCCGCTGCCGCACCCATCCCGACGATTCCCGCTACGTTTTCCGTTCCGCTCCGCCTGCCCTGCTCTTGGCCACCTCCTTGAAACAGAGGATCGAAACGCAGCCCCTCGCGCACAAAAAGCGCACCAACTCCCTTGGGTCCATGAAACTTGTGAGCGGATAGTGACAAAAAATCCACTCCCAACTCTTTGACATCCAACGGTATCTTGCCAGCCGCTTGGATCGCGTCGGAATGAATCGGCAGTCCCCGCTTGCGAGCCAATTCCACCACCTCCCCCAGCGGCTGGACCACTCCAGTCTCGTTATTCGCCGTCATGAGCGAAATGTAAGCAGCTGAATCAAGCACTCGTTTAAATTGTTCGATTAGCAATCGCCCGTCAGTCCCCACCGACACCCGAACCACCTCCCGTGCTTGACCATCCACCCAGCGCAAGACGGCGCTGTGCTCAATGGCGGAAACCACCGCTGTCCCCTGCCCCGCCAAGCGATCCAGCGAGAAGAGCGCGGTATTCACACTCTCGGTGCCTCCACCGGTGAACACGATTTCCCCCGGCTGGGCACCGATGAGTCCCGCCACTTGCTCACGCGCCCGGTCAATCGCCCGGCGGGCCGATTTCGCCGCAGCGTAGCTTCCCGAGGGATTGGCAAATCCATCCCGCAGCCACGGCAACATCGCCTCCAAGACCTCCGGAGCGAGCGGAGTGGTCGCATTCGCATCGAGATAAATCATGTCTCAGACTCCATCCGCCCGCTGCGGAGATCAACCCGGAAAACCTCCCGACTCAGAACTTCCCGGCGGTGCGGAACTCCGCGATCAGCGCATTTCCCCAGCGCAAAAACATGTCTCCCCACGTCGCCGCATGACGCAGCCACTCCAGCGCGAAATCCCGGCAATTTTGCAGCGGAGACTCCGCCGCCACACACAGCAAAACCGCCAACACCAGCAAATTGGCCAGGTAAATGATCACCAGCGATAGAAAGGTCCCGTTCTCTTTCAAATCCGGCTGGTCGCGGGGAATCATCCACAAGGTCCACACCATGTGGAAGGTCCAAGTCACTCCCATCACCGCGAAAAGCACCCGGTCCCAACCCGCCGAAAGATCCGCGAAGAAACGAACCGCCGCATAGACCGTCACACAGACCACTGCCCAAAACGGCACAAAGTAAGGCGACAGCGCGATCACCAGATTGGTCTTGTTCGTCGTGATGTAGCCGCCGTCCGCACTGACGTGGAAGTCCATCACCTTGCCCCGGTAAAGCAGAACGAAAACCGCGTGGGTCAGCTCATGGCCAAGCACATACAAATACAGGAAAAATGTCTGTAACAGCCCGGACCAGAACCAGCCAAGCATCAACAACGCACCCGTGGCGAAGTACCAGAACTCCGCCGTTTTCCAGAAATCCTGGTCCACCGTGGCTTGTGAGAACCGGGAAAGAAACGTCCAGCTCGTCACCCAGCAGAGCGGCAGCAACAGCAGCGCAAAGGTCCACCGCAGCAATCGGCGACCCCATTCGGTCGATTCCCCGCCGTCATCCAGCTCGGAAGCAGCAACCGCCGCCCACACGAATTTCTCCGCCCGCTTTCCACCCCGGCGGTTCGCCTTCTCGTGCGCCCGCCGGTTTGCCGAACTGAGCACCTCGGCGAAGGAAACCCGCTCCCGCCGCTGGTTTTTCAGCGGCCGGCTGGCAGGTGACTTGCTGCGAGATTTCCTAACCATGCGACGTTCGCGGAGATTATTTCGGAGATCTTAATAAATCAAGCGGCAACATCGGAGGTTCCAAGCGGGCGCGGGAAATGCTAGGAATCCCTCAAAATGAGCCTTTTATCCCCCTCCAAAACACTCTCGGGTAAAGCGCTCACCGCCGCCGTGGACATTCGCCAACTGCCGAAAGTCCTGCTCCACGAGCACCTCGACGGCGGACTCCGGCCGTCCACCGTGATCGCACTGGCAGCAGAACTCCGCTACGCTGGCCTGCCCACCACCGATCCAACCGACCTCGCCGCCTGGTTCCACCGTGGAGCCCAGCGCGGAAACCTGCCCGAGTATTTGGAAGGATTTCTCCACACCACCTCCGTGATGCAGACGCCGGAAGCTCTCGAGCGCGTCGCCTTCGAGTTCATGGAAGACATGCACCACGACGGCGTGGTCTATGCAGAAGTCCGTTTTGCCCCGGTCTATCACACCCTTCGCGGCCTCACCCAAGACGAAGTCGTCGCCGCAGTAGTCGCCGGATTGGCAAGGGGCGGGAGCACTTATGGGGTCGAGTGGGGCCTGATCATCTGCGCGATGCGAAACCTGCAAAACTCGCTGGAAGCCGCCGAACTCGCCATCCGGAACCGGGACATCGGCGTGGTCGGTTTCGACCTGGCGGGCGGGGAAGATGGATATCCGCCGAAAAAGCACGTTGCCGCTTTCCAAGCGATCGAACGGGCCAATTTCGCCATCACCATCCATGCCGGCGAGGCCTACGGGCCGGAATCAATCTGGCAGGCACTCCAGTATTGCGGTGCCCACCGGCTCGGCCATGCCACTCGCTTGCGCGAGGACATCGCGGTTCTTCCCGACGGATCGCTCAAGCTCGGAACCCTCGCCCAATTCATTCTCGACCGACGGATCCCATTGGAAATGTGTTTGTTGAGCAATCTTCACACCGGCGCATGCCTCTCTCTGGAGGCCCATCCCTTCGCCACTTTTTTCCGCAAGGGCTTCCGCGTCTGCCTCAATACGGACGACCGCTTGATGAGCAACACCTCGATGACATTGGAGACCACGCTCGCTACTGAACTCTTCGACCTCAGCCTCGACGATCTGGAAAAACTCTCCCTCAACGCCGTCAAGAGCGCCTTCGCTCCGTTTGAAAAACGCCTGAAACTCATTCTCGACACGATCAAACCCGGTTTCGCCGCCGCCAGAGCCGGGATTTCCCATTCCAACTCAACGATTTTCGACTCCCGAGTTGCACCCCATCCGACTCCCACAGAGACTCCGCCATGATTTTTCACCTCACCCACCGCAGACTCCATCCAGTCACTCCGCGCCGGAGGGGAACTTGGTTCACTCCACTGAGCCTGACCAGTTGCCTGCTTGTCGCCTGCTCCCCCGTTTCCTCCACCCGCCAGAGCGAGCCACTAGCCTCCGGCTCACTGCGGAAACCCGTCGTCTTCCCGGACACGATCCATGATCCGCTCGAACCTCTGAACCGCGGAGTCTGGGAAGTGAACCGCGGAATCCTCACCGGTGTGTTGCAACCGACCAGCCGGGTTTACCGCACCGTAGTCCCCACCGGGGCACGGAAATCGATCAATCATTTTAGCCACAACGTCACCTACCCCGGCCGCCTCGTCAATCACGTCCTCCAAGGCCGCTGGCAGGGCGCGGGTGACGAGTCCGTGCGCTTCCTCACCAACACCACCGCCGGCGTCGGCGGCTTCTTCGATGTGGCCAGCAAGTGGAACATCCCGAAATCCGAGGCAAACTTCAGCCAGACATTCCATCAATGGGGCTGGAAGCCTTACCATTTCATCATGCTTCCATTTCTCGGTCCCAGCGACGACCTGAACGCGACCGGCTCCCTCGTGGACCGGGCCGCCTCGCCTTGGACTTATGTGGATTTCCCCTACGCTCTTGGCTCGCCTGCTGGCACCTATAACCGCCTGAGCGACCGCACGGAAGCCACCGCCCAATTCATCAAAGCCGAGGCGGATCCCTACGTCGGCACCAAATACCTCTGGACCTACGCATCCAAACACGGAACGCCCGACTGGCAAACCCACGGACCCAAGGATCCCTCCACCCTGCAAACCCTTGCGGTAGCCATGATCCAGACCAAGGACCCGCGCTTCATTGAAAAGGGACGCCAGCGATCCGTGAAAATCCCCTCCACCGGGCGGAGCATGAAATACAACCTCTGGCTCCAGCGCGATCATGCTCCCCTGGCCATCGTCTCGCCCGGGCTCGGATCCCACCGCGTTTCGAACGCTACTCTTTCCCTCGCCGAGGCGCTCTACAACGACGGTTTCTCCGTCGTCACTATCGCCGGAGTTTTTCACCCGGAGTTCATGGAAAACGCCTCCACCCATGCGCTTCCGGCCTACCCGCCTAACGACAGCCGCGATCTGCATGGATTCATCACGGAAATCGACCGCGCTTTGGAAAAGAAATTCCCCGGCAGGTTCGGCAAGAAGGCGCTCGTCGGATTCTCCATGGGCGGCTTCCAAGCCCTCCATCTCGCCGCCACCGAAAAGTCTGCGGACCCCGGCCTGGTCCGCTTCGACCGCTACCTCTCGATCAACAATCCCGTGGACCTTCACTACGGCGACCAAGTCATCGACAACCTCAGCAACGCCGCCAACTCATGGCCCGCCGCAACCCGCCAAGCCCGTGCGAACAACGCCGTTCACAAAGCCGCCAGCCTCTTCAGCCTCCCGCCGGAGCAGCTCGCGGAGCCGCCATTCGACGCCACCGAGTCCAAGTTCCTCGTCGGTGCCTCCTTCCGCCTCACCCTCCGGGACACGATCTTCAGCAGCCAAGAGCGCCACAACCTGGGAGTCCTCACCACCCCGATTTCCCGCTGGAACCGCGAAGCGACCTACCGGGAAATTTACAGCTTCTCCCTGCGTGACTACTTCGAGGAATTCGCCCTTCCCTACTACGAAAAACACGGCATCACCGCCGCGGATTTCAAACGTGAGAACAACCTCAAGACCTACACCCGCGCCCTGCGCTCTCATCCTAAAACCCGCGTCATCGTCAACAGCAACGACTTCCTCCTCAGCTCCGGCGACGTTTCCTGGCTCAGGTCCACCTTCGGATCCTCCCGCCTCACCGTCTTTCCGTCCGGCGGCCACATCGGAAATCTCGCCACTCCGCAAATGCAGCGGCAAGTCCTCGAATACGTCAGCGATTTGAAATAAACCCGCCTCATGACCCGCCTTCTTCTCTTCATCTCCCTGCTCGGGTGCCTCGCCACTTCGGCCCAAGATGCCGTCGCTTCAGAAGTCATCGCGCCCCCGCCCATGCCTGCGGAAGATCCCACCGTCCCGGACGATGGCATCCGCGTGGCAGTGCTTGGCTATCACGACCTTGCCGAGAACCTCCCCGAGACGGCGATGCGCGTCCATACCTCCAAATTCCGCAAACAAATGGAGGCCATCCGCCAGTCCGGCGTCAAAGTCCTCACTCTCGATGAATTCACCGCCTGGAAAAAAGGCGACTCCAAGATCCCCGAAAACAGCGTGCTCATCACCTTCGACGACGGTTGGAAGTCCGTTTACACCGACGCTTTCCCCATCCTCAAAGAGTTCGGCTTCCCCTTCACCATCTTCCTTTACAAAAACTACGTGGACGGCGGTGGCAAAGCGCTGACCCTTCCCATGATTCGGGAAATGACCAAAAACGGCGCCACCATCGGCAGCCACTCCGTCAGTCACCCCTACCCGCTCACC
>JBOFET010000336.1:0-3818 GCA_051648225.1 Luteolibacter sp. | reverse complement strand
GCCAGTGCGGCTTGATCCATCTGGAGCAGGTGTGGGCGGAGAACAAGTTCACGGCGGAGGGGCAGGTGCTGCATCACAAGGCGCATGAGGGTGCGGATGAGAGCAAAGGCGGCGTGCGGATCACCCGAAGCCTCTCGGTGCGCTCGCTCACCCTCGGGATTTCCGGACAGTGCGACATCGTGGAGTTTCACCCTGCGGGTGAAGATTTGAGATCTGAGATTTCAGATTTGAGAGAAGATAATTCTTCCCATTTCAAATCTCAGATTTCAGATCTCAAATGCATCGCGCGAGCGGTGCCTGTGGAATACAAGCGTGGCAAGCCGAAGTCCCACCGGGCGGATGAAGCGCAGCTTTGTGCCCAGGCGATGTGCCTGGAGGAAATGCTTGGCGTGCCAATCACCAGCGGCTGCCTATTCTACGGCGAGAAAAAGCGGAGGACGGTCGTCGAGTTCGATGCGCCGCTCCGCGAACTCGTCACGGAAACGGCTGCGGCACTTCACGCGATGATCGTTTCCCGCGCCACACCGCACGCTGAATATGAAAGCCGCCGCTGCGATGCCTGCTCGCTCATCGATCTCTGCCAACCCAAGGCCATGCGCTTCAAGCGCGGCGCGGCCACTTGGTTTTCCTCCGCTCTCAAATCTCAAATCTGAAATTTCAAATCTCAAATCCAAATGACCTATCAACGATTCGAAGATCTCCCCGTCTGGCAAGATGCCATCCGCCTCGCCGAGGGTTGTGAAGATTTCCTCATCGCCGCCAAGGACAAGATCACCTTTTCCAAACGCGATCAACTCGATCGGTGCTCCCTCTCCGTATCCAACAACATCGCAGAAGGCTTCGAGCGCGGCAGCACGAATGAGCTCATCGCCTTCCTTTACATCGCCCGTGGCTCTGCTGGCGAAGTGCGCTCCATGCTCTGTTTCTTCGAACGCCGCCCCGCCCTCTCAAATTTTAAATCTGAAATCTCAAATCTAAAACCCCTCTCAGAAAGCTGCTCCCGCCAGATCCGCGCTTGGGCAGACGCACTCCAAAACTCCGAGATCAAAGGCCCACGCCACCTCAATGAAACATCCCGCAAAGAGTGGGAAAAGAAAAACACCCGCGAAGAAAGCGCGAAGGTATTCGCCGCCAAAACCCGCGACATCATCTCCAAGCTCCCCCCGAACGATCCTGCCCGCCGCCTGTGGGAACAACGCAACGGCCCTCTTTGACCCCTGCGGGGATTTGAGATCTGAAATCTCAAATTTGAGAATCCCATCCGGCATTTCTTCGATTCCTCTTCAACTCTTCTTTCTCAAATCTCAAATCTCAAATTCTCAAATCTCAAATTCGCGAAGCAATGCGCCGCCACCTCAACACCCTGCGCTCCACTCTGGAAAGGCGCTCAGCCCTCCAATGGGATTTCCATCGCCATCCTCAGCATCGGCAGTTCTGCGAAGTGGCCGTCGCGAGCTGCGAGTTCGCCACCGGATTGCCGCGCCTGGGCCGCGATCCAAATGTCATTGGTGGGAATCGGTTTGCCCTTGCTCCTCAAGAAAAAAAGAAGCTCGGCGTAGATTTCCGCCGTGCGGTGATCCACCACGGCCACCTCCACATGGGGGTTGCGCAAAAAGTCCAGGAGTTTCCTGCGGTTCTCGTCGCGGCGAGTTCCTTTCAGAAAACCGAATTCCAATTCCCCCAACACCACGCTGGGGACTACGACCCGGTCCGCCGCCGCAAGGTTACCCACCCACTTTCCAGCTCTCCTCCAATCGCTGTAAGCATTGGTATCGAACACCACAATCACTTCCATAATTCCGGATCGATCGTGTTGAAAACTTCCATCGTTTTCTCCCACTCGGCACCGAAATCATCAGGCGAGTCTGCCGCATACTTTTCCAGACCATTCTTGCGGGGAATATCGTCCACTCCAAGTCCTTTGGCCAAGGCCTCAACCAGCACCGTGTTCATCGAAACGCCTTTCTCAGCGGCGACAGCCTTCGCTTTCACCACCCACTTTTCATCAACCCGCCTGACAGTCACCTGAGTCATGCATGCACTTTGGTCAAAAAGTGGATGCAGTCAAATTTGAAATCTGAAATCTCAAATCCAGTTCCCCAATGCGCCGCCACCTCAACACCCTCTTCGTCACCCTCGAAGGCGCATACCTCCGCAAGGACGGTGCTGCCATCGAGATCCGCCATGAAGGCGAAACCAAACTCCGCGTCCCGCTCCACAATCTGGACGGCATCGCCTGCTTCGGCTGGGACATCTCCTGCTCAGCCGCCCTCATGGCTGCCTGCGCCGAGGCGAAGGTTTCGCTCTCATTTCACAACCCTCACGGGAAATTTCTCGCCGCCTCCAATGGCTTTACCTCCGGCAATATTCTGCTCCGCCGCGAGCAATACCGCCGCGCCGATCACGAACCCGCCTCGCTCGCCATCGCCGCGAATATGATCGCCGCCAAGCTCGCCAACACCCGCCACGTCCTCATGCGCGCCGCTCGCGATCATGGCGAGAAGTCTGCCGACCGCGCCCACGCCCTCACCCAAGCCGCCGATTTCCTCGCCGTCCGCATCGGCCTCATTTCCCGCGCTACCACCCTCGATACCCTGCGCGGCATCGAGGGGGATTCCGCCGCCGGCTACTTCGCGGTCTTTCCCCACCTCCTCACCAACCACGATCCGGAAATCAAAATCTCCGGTCGTTCCCGCCGCCCGCCCCTCGATCCCGTCAACGCCCTGCTTTCCTTCCTCTACGCCCTACTCATGCACGACTGCCGCAGTGCCCTCGAATCCTGCGGACTCGATCCCCAATGCGGCTTCCTCCACCGCGACCGCCCCGGCCGTCCCTCCCTCGCGCTCGACCTCATGGAAGAATTCCGCGCCTTCCTCGCCGACCGCACCGCCCTCTCTCTTTTCAACCGCCAACAAATCACCACCAAAGACTTCGACTTCAAAGAAAACGGCGCCGTCCTCCTCAAAGATGACTCCCGCAAAAAAGTCCTCACTGCCTGGCAAGAACGCAAGCAGGACGAAATCACCCACCCCTTCCTCGACGAGAAAACCACCGTCGGCCTCCTCTGCCAACTCCAAGCCCGCCTTCTCGCACGCCATCTCCGAGGAGACCTCGACGCCTACCCGGCGTTTCTGTCGAAATAATCTCAGTCCTCAAATTTTCTATGTATCTCCTCATCACCTACGACGTCTCAACCATCACGCCAGCCGGGAAATCCCGCTTGCGTCGCACCGCCAAGACCTGTCTCGACTTCGGGCAGCGGGTTCAAAACTCCGTCTTTGAGTGCAAGGTAGATCCCGCGCAGCTTGTTGCTTTGAAAGCACGGCTCTTGGACATCATCGATCCCAAAACTGACAGCCTGCGGTTCTACCATCTCGGCAGCAATTGGCATCACAAGGTCGAGCATCATGGCGTGAATGATGGCTATGATGTGGAAGGAACGCTTGTGGTTTGAGATTAGGGAGACAGTTTCCTGTTGATTGATATTGCTGTTTGCCAGTGCTGCGCGAACCCCAAGCGGTCTTCATGTCGCTGGGAGGTTCGCGCAAGCCGCTAGGCCTACCGCTTCCGTTCTTTGACATCCCCAGACGAGAGGAGGTGAATCCCCGCACCTGTGGAAACCATCAGGTTCGCGGAACACTCTCTTCTTCCCCTACGGCGGAAAGCATTCCAGGCTACCGCCGTCGCCCCCCACACGGGGGGCGCGGATTGAAACCGCGCCTTCGCGGATGGTGAGGATCTTGGCTTCCGTCGCCCCCCACACGGGGGGCGCGGATTGAAACAGTTCGGGGTACATTGCAGGTTAGGCGGATTTTGGT
>JBOFET010000335.1:0-12109 GCA_051648225.1 Luteolibacter sp. | reverse complement strand
TCGATCCCAAGGCGGATGTCTGCGTCGTGAGGGTATAACTCGATCCTTGAGGGATCAGGGTATAGGAACGGGCTTCATCGAGGATCAAGTCATCAAACGCGATCCCGTCCAAGGTATGGCTGTTAGCATCCATCCCAATTCCGATCCTGCACAGGGGCTGGGTTTGGCTTTGTTTGAAGAAATTCGGAATCGCAAAAAACACACCCGGCGTGCGGGACAGCGGCTCGAGAATCGCCACACCGATCAAGTGCTCTCCAACAGGCAGATTTGATGGAACTGGAATCGAAGCCGTGACAAGATTTTCCTGAGCAGCGGTCTGATACGTGCGGGTGACTTTGCTATAGTTTGATCCAGGATGCCACTGGCGGATGTCCACATTGGGAAGGGTCGCCTTCCATAACAATTGCCGGGTCGTCTGATCGATGATGACGAGCGCTACCGGCCAGTTTTCATAAAACGGGGCCGAACCTGTATTCTTCACTTTGAAACTCACCTCCACGTTACTCCCAGGATCCACCCGTGGGCTACAGGAAAACTCACTGAGGTGGAAGCGATAGCCAAACTCCCTTTGCATGCGGGCCGCATTCGCCCTCACTTGGTCGGGATTCGTGGCGTGCTCTCCGCCGAAGGAATAACTTGCGATCCAGCCCAGCCCCGTGCAGTGCAGATCCCGGATCGCGTCGATCATGTTATCGGTGAACTGTGGACTGTTGAGTGTGATGTTCGGTTCTCCGCCGAAGAGTGGATCGAAAGCGGTTTCGCCCCAGTTATAAGCCACCTCGCCTTCCACCACCTCGTTGAGGTAGCGACCCTGTGAGTGATAGTTGCGAATCGAGTTTGCCACCCCGGATTGGGACGGGTGAGCATAGGAATCCCAATAGACTCCGAAGCGCGGGCTGGGCCAGTCTCCCATGTTGCGCACGATCATTTTCTTGTTCCGGAAGGCTGCGGTGAAGGCGTCGCTGAGCCTCTGCCCCCAGCCGTCCTCATCCAGACCCACCGGGTTTTCCTGTTCCCCCCAATATCCGATGATGCCCGTCTGCACCCATGCCACGCGCGGATCATCGTCCCACACCTCCCCCAGCCTTCCGATCAGCCGAACCACGCGTGCTTTGAACTCCGGGGACTGCCAATCTCCAGACTGCAAGTCGGCGGGCCAGTATTCGTTGCCCGGGCTGGAATCCCAGTCGATGTAAACCCTGGGGATGACCTTGATGTTCGCCGCCGGTAGGTTCGCCCACTTGTTGTTGCAGAAATCCCGGATTTTCTGAACTGTGTCGGCCTCATTGTTCTCGATTTCATTCCACTTGATGTAGTGCCTAACAATCGTCGGATAGGCGGGATTATGCTGCCACTTGTCCAAATCCGGACGGAAGCCCATGAGCGGATTGCTGAGCGGGCCTGAGATTTCAGAGGGACTCACCATTACCGATTGCGCCCACCCCGGCGAGGACCCGAAGATCATCAAGAGTGACAATGCCAGTCCGACTGAAACCATGCGGAGCGATCTTCTTGAGGATGCCTGACAAGCTCTGGCAGTGAGGATAATCATTGGGTTTGATGGCTATTGAGTGTCAGATGCTCGATTTCAGACAGTTCAATATCGAATCGAGACATAAATGTCCATCCGGTTAGTCGTTTTCTACAGGTGAGTCGCAGGTTTCTGGAGTGAAACTTTGCAAAGGGTGACCCGACGCTAGACCAGAATTGCCTGCCACCGCGCGATCTCGGAAATCACGTTGGCAATCGAGGGCGCTCCCGGATTCGTCCGGGCGGCCAGGGCGGTTTCAAGGCAGAAGACACTCGCTGCATCCGGACCGTAGGCCTCGTCGATGGAACCAAGATCAAGTTGATCCAGCGGGGTCTTGGTGGAGATGGCCTCGGCCACGGCCTTGCCGACGAGTTCGTGCGCGTGGCGGAAAGGGACACCCTTTTTGACCAAATAGTCGGCGAGGTCGGTGGCTAACAACATCGGATCCGAGGCGGCGACCTTGCAGTTTTCCTCGCGGAGTTCCATGGCGGAAATCATCTCGGTGTTGACGGCGAGGATGAGGTTCAGCGTGTCCACCGAGTCGAACAACGGCGGCTTGTCTTCTTGGAGGTCGCGATTGTAGGTGAGCGGCAGGCCTTTGACAGCGACTAACAAGTTCATCAAATTTCCAACAAGCCGACCGGTCTTGCCACGAGGACGTCATCAACTAGCCCCGCCTTCCTCCTCCAATAAATGTTGCCAAACTACGCCATTGGAGTATTTTTCTGCAGTGATCCTTCAGTTCATCGAATCGCCTGTCTTCTCGGAGCAGATCGACGATTTATTGTCTCCGGAGGATCAACGCCAGCTCCAGCTCAGCCTGCTTCAACAGCCCGACCAAGGGGATCTCATCAAGGGATCCGGTGGGCTGAGGAAGTTGCGATGGGCGGGTTCTGGCCGGGGCAAGCGGGGCGGGATTCGTGTCATTTATTACCTCTGGCACGAGGACACAGCCTTCATGCTCACCGCCTATCCGAAGAACCAACAAACCGATCTCACCTCCTCTCAGTTGAAGATCCTCAAACAACTCATAGAATCCTACACCCATGAACAATGAAGATTTCCAAAAGCTGGTGCAGAGCGTGAAGCAGATGGGCACCATTATGCAGGGCGGAAAGCTCGCGCACCGGCGAACCACGCTGACCGATCTGAATGTGAAGGGACTCAGGGAGCGGACCGGCCTGACCCAAGCGGACTTTTCACAAATGATCGGCGTCAGCATCCGGACGCTCCAGAACTGGGAGCAGGGACGCAGGGAACCCGAAGGTCCGGCCAAGGCGTTGTTGCGCGTCGTCGAGCGCAATCCGCAGGCGGTTTTGAGCGCGCTTCATGAATGAGAAAAGGCGTTTTCGTAACTACACCCAGAACCCATGAGAGAACTTGATAAGAGAACAAGAGAAACATTTGACCAAGGGTACAAAGCACTTGGCCAAGTCGTTTACCATTTTCAAGAACTTGAAAGAGAGCTCGGTCAGGCCGTCTCGTTTCTGATCGATCCTGTCGATGGAGAACGAGCAGATATCGTTGTTTCCGAGTTGTCTTTTAAGCAACTTACCCACATCGGCTATTCGCTCTTTGAGATTTTCGAGATTCCAAAAAAGAATGAATGCCGCAAGGAGTGGACCCGGATTTTAGGCCTCTGTTTGAATGCCGAGAATCATCGGAATCGGCTGCTCCATTCAAACTATTACGGCTCTTACGTAGGTGGTCCCAACAACATGGAGTTCATGCGATACAAGAAGACAGCCAAATTCAAAAGAGGTAGCCGCTTCGATGACGAACAAATGAATGCAACCTCCGTTAAGGCCTATTTAAAGGAGATTGGAGGCGTTGAGGGCCAGATAAGCGAATTCATGGGCAATACGTTCCCTGGTTGGAACGAACGGCGTTGGGAACCAGCAACCATCTAGCAACTTTTTCGACCCTTCCTGAACCTCGCTCCTCTCTCCACCGTTTCGTCCTCCTCAACTCTCAAGCAAGCTCTTCCATCTAACGATTTCCGCCTTCACATTCGCAATCGACGGAGCCCCCGGATTGGTGCGGGCAGCGAGGGCGGTTTCCAGCGAGAAAACATCTTTGGCATCCGAACCGTAGGCGGGGTCGATGGCGGTCAGATCGAGCTGGTCGAGCGGAGTCTTGGTGGCGATGGCTTGGGCGACGGCTTTGCCAACAAGTTCGTGAGCGTGGCGGAACGGGACGCCTTTTTTCACCAAATAGTCGGCGAGGTCCGTCGCTAACAACATCGGGTCCGAGGCGGCGGCCTTGCAGTTTTCCTCGCGGAGTTCCATGGCGGAGATCATCTCGGTGTTGACGGCGAGGATAAGGTTCAAGGTATCCACCGAGTCGAACAGCGGCGGCTTGTCTTCCTGGAGGTCGCGGTTGTAGGTGAGCGGCAGGCCTTTGACGGCGACTAACAAGTTCATCAAATTTCCAACAAGCCGACCGGTCTTGCCACGGGTGAGCTCGCAGACGTCCGGGTTTTTCTTCTGCGGCATCAGCGAGGAGCCGGTGGTGTGCGCGTCGGATAGAGAGGCGAAGGCGAACTCGGCGGTGCACCACAGGATGAGGTCCTCGCTGAGGCGCGAGAGGTGGACGCCGCAGAGGGAAATCGCGAACAACAGCTCGGCGATGTAGTCGCGGTCCGCGATGGCATCCATCGAGTTGTGAGTCACGCCGTCGAAACCGAGTTCGGCAGCGATGGCGCGGCGGTCGAGGTTGATGGTGGAGCCGGCGAGCGCACCGGAGCCGAGCGGGGAAATATTGAGGCGCTTGCGGGCGTCGGCGAGGCGGGATTTGTCGCGCTCCAGCATTTCCACGTAGGCTAGGAAATGGTGGCCGGCGGTGACCGGTTGACCGCGCTGAAGGTGGGTGTAGCCCGGGATGACGGTGGCGGCGTATTTTTCCGCGCGGTCGAGCAGGGCTTTTTGCAGGCCGGTGATGGCGGTGAGCAGGCCGTCGATCTCGGTGCGGGCGTAGAGGCGGGTGTCGGTGGCGACCTGGTCGTTGCGGGAACGGGCAGTGTGGAGTTTTGCGCCTGCGGCGCCGATGCGCTTGGTGAGCTCAGACTCGATGTTCATGTGGATGTCCTCAAGCGAGGTCTTGAACTCGAATTTCCCGGCTTCGATGTCTGCGAGGATTTCCTTCAGCCCGTTTTCGATCTGGGAAAACTCATCATCCGTGAGCAGCCCAATATTTTTTTGTGCCCGCGCGTGAGCGATCGAACCCGCGATATCATGAGGGAAGAGGCGCCAGTCATAGGAGATGGATTCGCCGAATTGCTGGACGAGTGACGAAGTATCTTGAGAGAAGCGGCCTTTCCACATGGCTGGGTATGTTTGATCGGTGAGGTGTCGCCCCGCAGGCTGCGCGGCGTGGAGGAGTTGAACCTGAAGCTGACCGGATGAAACGCGAAATTTTCTCGAATCGACGATCTCGCTTTGCAATCCGGCGGATTTACCGGATGGATTCAGCGTGGCAAAACCGCTACACCACCTCATCTATCCCCAAACAATCATGTCCAACATCATTCCAACCATCAGCTCCGGCACCACCGGCCCTATCGGCGTCCTTCATCTCCCACGCCTCTGGCAGAAAGCCTCGCTCGGCGCGGCGGGCAAGCTCCACCCGGACTATCCTTCCTGCGGCCAAGGCTACGACCAGATGGTTCTCAGCGGCCTCAGCCTCGACAAGGCGGCTTTTGAAAGCTTCATCGCCGAGAAAAAACCGACCTATCCGCAATTCGAAGCCTGGGTGCTCGCCCAGTCCGGCGGCGCACTCGATGCCGCTGCTGTTGCGAAATTGAACGCCGCCATCACCGGCTACAATCACGCAGACGATGTCCGCACCAGCATCCTTAGCGCCTGCGGCATTCCAGATGAAGGCAAAATCCTCGACGCAATCAACCTCAACAACCTCGACGACTGGCAGACCTTCCACAAGGAAGTGATCGCCTGATGATTCCAGCGGTGGTGGCGATCATCGGTCGCCGCTACTGCTTCAACAATCCGCGCAAAGCCGGGTAGTCGATCTTCGCATGGTGGCGGCGGTCCAGCGGGATGGCAGTTAGGAAAATGACTTTTCCGATCCCCAATTCCGCCGCGTTGGAGCGGATTGAATTCGACTCAGTATCCAAGCATTTCTTTCCGACGACCAACGTTCTTTGCCCATTCCAGTCGAGCGCAGCCATCCGGATATCGGGGAAAACCTCCCGCATCGCGCATTCAATCGCGAACGGATAGCATCGTGTCTCACCGGGCATTTTCTCCGCACAGCGCCCGAGCAACCACACCCGTCCCTGCGAATCCATCCACCCCGCGTCTCCCGTCCGGTGCCAGACTCGCCCGCCGACATGGATCTTCGCCTCCTCATCGCCAATGCCACCGAGATATCCCCGCAGCACGTGGTCCCCGCTCACGACGATTTCCCCCGCCAGTCCGGCCTCGACTGCTAGGGCGGCAAATTCCTCCTCAGTGAGCGGCCCAAGTGGAGCGCCCCATTGATCGCGGATGATCCGCAAATCAATTTCCTCCACCGGCAAACCCGCGCAGAGTCCCCCACCCTGGCGGGTCAGCGGACCGGTCTCTTCATCCGCCGGAAAATGCGCGATCGGCTCCGCTTCCGTCGAGCCATAGACCGAGTGGACGCTCGCCTCCGGCAAAGCATCCCGCAGCCGCCGCAACAGATCTGGAAACACCGGCGCGCCTCCGGTGAAGACTTTTTCAAACTCGGGAACACCCGCCATCGAAGCGAGAAATCCTTCGAAAAAAGCGGGCGAAGCAGCGCAGCGCGTGACATGGAATTTCTCACATTGCGCGCGAACCGCCGCCACATCCGGCGAACCCGGCTTTGCGAGATCTGTCGCCGCGAGCACACTCGTCAGCCCTGAGGCGAGATTCGCTAGCACGAACACCGGTAGCGTGATCAAATCCACCTCACCCTCCACGAAATCCAACGCCTTCGACAGCGCACGATGCTGTGCTAACAAAAACCCGTGACTCCGCACCGCTGCCTTCGGCTTGCCCGTGCTGCCGCTGGTAAAAGTCACCAGCGCCGCTTCGGCATCCGACACCGCGACCGGTGGACCACCCACGCAATCCGTCTGCCACGGCTTGGCGCCGGGGAACCACCCACGGGAGCAAATCGAGAGCCGGACGCCTCGCATCTCCGCTACCGTTAGTTTTAAACACTGCGCTTTCCACGAACCGAAAAACGCATCCGGCATCAGCCGCTGGCAACAATGCGAAAGAAACTCCCGCCCGGCGGACGGATCCGCCAGCATCACCCGCAGCCCGGCGTGAAACGCCGCTAGCAGAATTTCATACAGCTCGATGGACACCGGCTGGAACACCAGAATCACCTGCCCGCGCTTGAGGCCCATTTCCTGTAACTCAGCCGCACCCGCGCTTACCCGGCGGGCGAACTCGCCATACGACACGGCCCCACATGAATCTACCAGAGCCAGCCGCTCCGGGTGTAACTCCGCCCGTTCCACCAGTAGCGATGCCAGGTTCATAACAGTTTGGAGAAAAGCGCGTAGCGGCGGAAAACCTTTCCGTGATTCCGACCGGTGATTTTCAGCGAGGCATTCGTCTCATGCTGGAGCGCATGAATCGCCTCCGTATAGCCTTTTTCCCAGCTGATCCGGTGAAGTTCATCCACCAATAAGCTGCCTAACCCGGCGCAGTGCGAGTCCGGGTCCATGGCAAGAGTTTTCACAATCACCGCCGGCCTCTCGCCGCGTGCCAGCGCCTCCAGATCCGGAATCCCGAACACAAACCCACAGACCACGCCATCCCGCTCGGCAATTCTCACAAAATCCGCATCCACCCGGTCGCGGACTTTTCGGTAGGCTTCCAAAAACGCCTCCTCCTCCAGCGGCGTGTAGAGGAAATTATTCGCGAAGCTCTTCAGGCTCACTTGATAAATTTTCCTCAGCTCCTCATCATACCGCGCAGGATTCAATTCCCGGATTTTCACTCCAGACCGCTCCAACCTTGCTTTCAGCGCGGGTGAAATCGTGCCGCCGCCATCCAGCGGAATCACCGATGAGGAATAGCGCGACAGGACCGAAAACCCCGCGCCTTCCCACCACCCCGGAAACTCTGCCGGATTGCGCGGCTCTAGCAAAAACGGTCCGCGCCCGTTGTTCTCCACCACAAACCGGTAAGGTCGCCACGTGCTTCCATTCATCGGACCGACCGCGATTTTACAACCTTGTTCGCGAAAATAATCGACAACGCCCTCCAACAGAATCGACGCCGATTCACTGTCGTTAGCCTCGAAATCCCCGATGGCACCGATCTTCACACCATCCATCACCGGCGTGTCGCGCCACCACAGCGCCGCATGCGCGACGATGGAAGGTGTGCCGGCTGTCTCAGCCGGATCATCGCTTCCGACTGAGACAGTCGGAACACCTTCCAAGGTCACCTTCGCATCGGAATCACCATCTCCCGCAGGCACACAAACAGATAGTTCGTAGGATTTCATAGCAAAAATGCGGGAACAGATGCCACCAACGCGAGAAGACCCTCCATGATCCATAGCCCCGTGACAGGGCCGCGATAGGTTGAATGAATCCGCTGGAAAAGCAACGTCGTCAGACACATCCCGCCCAAGGCGACAGCCACCGGCAGCAGTAGATTCTCCCCCTCGGGCCACAGCCAGACGAGTCCGGGTAAGGACGCGATCACAAATCCCTTCGTCACCGCCCGCATCGGAGACGCCAGTGGACGCGACATGCATTTCCGCGTCGCGGTATCCAGGATCGCGAGTTGCGCACCCATCGCAAAAGACACACCGGCGAGAGCCACGGATGTCGGGATCTTCTCGAACTCCGCAGCGATCACCCACGGCATGCAGGCGATGGCATGGGATAAAATTGCATCCAAGCGGTGGTCGAATTTCCCAGTGAGGTCATGCTTCCGCGTCGTGACCAAGTGACATCCAAAAACGGCCACCAACGGCAGCGCGAACCGCCAGTCCGCCATCACCGCACAGCCGTAGCCCAAGAGCACACCTCCTAACAAAGCACCGCCGCTCAGTGTGGACCATCGCGATCCCACCATCACCAACCCGAGCAAGAGCACCAGCACCACGAACCTTCCGACCAACCCCGGTATCTCGAGTGACAGTAGCTTCTCCAGCATGAAAAAGCATCCCACGGGGATCACCAGATTGTCGAATCCGCGATCGGAAATCCCCTCCGCCATCATCGCCAGAATTCCCAGAATCACCCCGATCCACAGCGCGTGCATCACCTCCACCCGGCCGCCCATCACCAAGGGCAGAAAGCCGCAAAGAAACGCCGTGAACCAAAAAATCACGGAACCCTCGACCGTTTTGAATCCCTCACCCGAGCCATAGTGCCGCTTGCCCCAGTGCGTGCCGACCAGCGCTCCCGCTGCATCGGCGATGGTCAGGATCAGAATCGGAATCAGATAGAGATAGAGATCTTCATCTGCCAGTGCGAACACCGCAGCCACCGCCGGCGCGAAGAGAATTTCGCCATAAGACGGTCGCGTGATGCCATGCAGGGCCGAGCCCAGGCCGTTTCTCAAAGCCGGAAACATCCGGATCAAACCCAAAGGAATCGTCGCGATCCCCGCCAGCACCCACACCGGAAGCGCCCTGTCAAAGATCCACGGAAACGCCGCGCAGTATAGACCCATCGCCACATGGATCATCTTCCGCGCCACCTCTGCCGATGCGCCGGATCGCCTCGCGAAACTACGGACTAACGGCAGGCCGATGAACAATCCCGCCAGCACGGCAGCCACCGCCAGCCATTCCCCTGCGCTCAAGCGATGACCTCCTCCACCACGAAGCGACTGTAGAAAAATGCCCGATCTTGAGCGAACAACCCGTCCGTCTCAAACGATTTCAAGCGACCCGCCAGTGACTCCGGCCGCGACCGTGGGGCAAGCATGTTCCAGTAAGCGAGCCGCGCCCCGGGACTCGACGCACCGAGGATCTTCTCCAACAGATCTCGGGTATTTTCCCCACTCATGTATTCGAAAATGTCGCTCAAGTTGAAGGCATCGTATCGGCACTCCGGAAATCGCGCGAGATGCGCTTCCAACGACGCATGCGCCACCACCAGCCGTCCCTCCAACAACGCATTCCGGATCGTCCCGAAATTTTTCTCCTCCAGCGCATCCGGCAGAGCCTCGCCATGAGTTCCAGTGAGAATCCAGTGCAGATAGGGATTTTCCGATGGATCCAAAACCACCAGCGCATGCCTCGTCCGCGCAAGAATCCGGTCCGCCACCGAACCTTCCACATATTTGAAAAACTCCGGATCACGCCCCAGCGCCCCCATCACCGTGCGGGAGAAGAAGATCTGGAAAATCCACCGCCAGCGCCAGTTGTTCCAGACCTCGTCATAGAATCTCACCCGCTCTTCCGGCGAACGTTTTTCCAACAGCGAAAGCACCCGCTTCCGCCCGTGCGCCAGTGGCAACACACGGTTGCGAAACGTCTCAAAGTAACGCTCGAACTTCCCCGCCGAGCCGATTCCCTCCGCGATGGCATCCGGTCTCCCATCCCAAAACGCCCGCGCCTCCGCCGACATTTTCTCCCGACACACCCGATACCATTCCATCCGCCGCGATGACGACCGGGACCCTAGCAGCTCAAGAAACTCCACGTGCTCCAGCGTCAGATACGCCGCACGCCGTAGTTCGATGCACGCGATCTGCGCCGCATTCATCTCCACCGCCGCCACCGAAGCCGCGCCCGCTGCGAGCAGCGCAAAACTGTTATCCCCCGCCGAACCGATGCTCAGGCAATGCCGACCCGCCAGCTCCAGACCCGCCACCAACAAGCGGGAATCCTCCCAACATTGCGCATAGCGGATCGCCGAAAAATCGGCGCGTTGCTGGATCTCGGACATGCTCATCGGCGGTAGCATACTGGCCCGCCCGAGGATTTCTGAAAAGCCCATTCCCTCACCCTGCTTGGCCTTGATCTGAGCAAAGACTTCGGGCGGAAGAACCGAGTCCAGATTCATGACCGTATCACTGCCCGATTTCAAAAAACGTGGGCGCACCAGCGGGTCGTAAGGAGTAGCGACATTCCTGTCGCTACTTCACAGCGCGGGCTTTTCAGATCACTCTCCGGCCCCTTCCTCATCGGTTTCCGGCAGCCCCCACATCGATCTCCGGTTCGTAATACACTGATTTACAGCGACAAATTCAAATCCTGCCCGAAAATCGCCGTTTTCCCGGTCTTCTAATCCAGGACGGACCGGAGGGTCCTGAGCGATCAAGCAAGAGATCTTTCAACCGCGAATGAACGGGCGTGAAGAGGTTTTTTGAATCGAATTGCTGACTGTGAGAAAATCCGGTTCTTAGTATTCGTACCCGTCAATTGGTGTTTCTATGCGCCGATTCCGGGATGACTGGATGCAGGCAGCGCGCCTGATTGAGCTTGAGGAAGAAACCGGGAGTTGATGGACTCGATGGGTGGAGTAGAATCAGTGGTCAAAGGAGCCTTTGCGCCCGGAGGAGAAGAAGTCGAAATGGTCTTTGAATATCTGTTATTTGGGACTGGTAACGAAGCAGACCCCAAAGCATTCGCGATCGAGCATGAATTCCAATGATTGGCTTCATTCCTGCAAAAAATCCACTTAGACTCCCTCGATGCAATTCAAGAGCACCCACCTTCTGTCCCCCTTGCTGGCAGCCGTCGCCTTGCTTGCCGGGATTTGGAGCGGCCGCTCCGTGCGTGCTACTTCAGCAGAGCAGCAGGATCAACCACCTCGCTTTACACAGGCGATACACTCGCAAGTTAGGAAAAGGGAATCAGTCACTGAATTTGGTCGGGCTGATGAGAAGACGGCTTCGGTGAACCCTAAAGAGTTCATTGTCGTTCCACCGGAGGCATTCCGGAAGATTCGCGTGGCTCTGCTCGACGGGACATCGCTAGACCACAAGGAATGCCAAGTCCTAGGACTGAGCGAGACCCAGATCCAGAAATTGGAACAGTTAGTGGGGGAAACTGTAAATCGCTGGAGGGAAAGGGAGAAGGCAACGATGAAAATCATTCCATCAAACGGGCCGGGAACTCTAATCCATATTCCAGCCGCTGACCGGGAAGTTTCCGAGCTGGAATTCAAGGATCTTCATGAAAAAATCCTAAACATCAGCGGCGAAGAGCTGGGGCCGCTACTCCACTATCGCCTCACCGACGGCCACAGCCCATCGCAGCACTCCAACTCCGGCACAGGCATGTTGAACGTTCTCACCGCAGGCTACGGAACGATGGATCGCTTTGTTAGTATAAAATCCATGCCGGACGGATCGACTTCTTATCAGATCATTGATGTGTTACCCCGCCGTATGGATCATGTGGGCATCGATGAAGCGCTATTCAGAAAACTGTTAGATTCTGGAAACTGGGAGGAGCACAAGCGTCTCAACTCCAACGAGAATTCGGAGCAGCTTTCCCATTTACTCCAACATCCTTGAAAACTCCCATGCGAATCAATCGAACCATGGTCGTCGTATCCGCATCCTTCGTCGTGGGCACGGGTCTTGGTTATCTGACCTTTTCTTCGGAGCAAGAGGTGGCTTCCTT
>JBOFET010000334.1:0-10870 GCA_051648225.1 Luteolibacter sp. | reverse complement strand
GGCATTTCGAAGTAACTTCCCAAGCAGCGTGCTTCGAGTCGTGCCGCACCGCCAATTGAAAATTCACTTTCAGGAATTTGATATTTTATAAAAATTTAAGACTTAGCCAAGCTTGCTATTTGGGACTTTTTATAAAAGATCCGGCCTTATCAAGAATTCGACCAACCAGCTTCCCTCCTCGGAAAACCCATACCGGACCATTTTGCGGCGGGACTACCCGGAGCCGCTCATTGCGCTTTTGGCATTCATTCTGGGGATCTGGCTTTGGGATCATTACTTTGGAAAACCAGCAGGTTATCCCCCCGGGACTGAGGAGATTGCGTTGGTGAAAATGGATCGGGATCTGCGTCTTGCGGATGCGATGGTGGAAGACTCGCTCTGGCTGAAATGGCTTGCCGGCGCTGGCGAGCCGGAGTTCGCCCGGGCAGATGCCATCCAGGTTCTCCATAAACTGGCGGCAGAAAAGGCGATCGGCCCGAAGGGTTTGGAGGCATTTGCGATCGTGAAAGCGGTGCACGAGTCCCTTCCGATCGACGCGGTGCTCGGGGAAGTTCTGGCAGGTGGGATGATTTCCGGATTTCAAGAAACCTCGGACCAGCTTGCCAATCATCGTGGCAGCTGGTGGCATGCGAAATTGATCGATTCTTCCGAGAGGACGGCCCCACCCGGTGCCCACTGGCGGCAGATTTACGGTCAGGATAATTTGCAGCTCAGGTCCCGGGCGGTGGTGGCTGGGTCTTTGGTCTGGCTGTTGGGCTTGATTGGCTTGGCGTTCATCCCGGTGGCGTTGCGCCATTTGAGGGTTGGAATTTTCAAAAAACCTCACGGTTACGGCGGAGCTTGGCCGATCACGCTGGGGTTGGTGGTGTTTCTGGTCGCGACCTTGGCATGGATTGGCTTCAGCATGACGGTGGAGTTGGGCTTTGCCAGTGTGGCAGGCATCCACCCGGTTTTCGTGATCGTTCTGGATTCCGTGGCGCGCGTCCTTCCGGCGCTGATTGCACTGGGCTTGCTCTTCAAACGGCCATCGCATGCCGTGCGAGTCTTGGGGCTAAACCAGCCGGTCCACGCGCGGGCAGTTCTGGGGATGTTCTCGCTGCTGATGCTCATGGATCAACTGCTCCGCGGGTTGATCGGTGGGGGCGGCGTGAGCGAGCCGGGCGGAGGCCTGAGTCTGGGAGATGTGGGCGTGTGGGGTCTCATCTTTGCGATCATTTCAGCCTGTTTACTGGCACCGCTCGCTGAGGAACTGCTCTACCGCGGCGTTTTGTTCCGCTCGCTCTGGAACCGGATCGGAGCGGGTCCAGGGGCCGTGATTTCTGCCGCTGTTTTCGCAGTTCTTCATTTTTACGATGGTTACGGCTTGGCCAGCGTCTGGATTTTCGGGTTTTCCTGCGCCTTGCTCTATGCGGGCACCGGCTCGCTGGCCACGGTCATCGTGCTTCACGTGCTCTACAACGCTTCGATCAAAATCCCCGAATGGATCGTCTATCACGCCCCGCTTGGGTGAGTCGCTGGGTCCGGTTGATTTAGCATGAAATCCGCGACTTGGGCGAAAAACGGATTGAGAAACCCGCGGGCAGCTGCGGGGACGCACGTTTCATCCATCGCCCCGGCCATCAACTCCAGCCAGCGGTCCCGCTCGGGAATGCCGATCTTGAAGCGAATGTGGCGCATCCTCAACCGTGGGTGGCCGCGCGTTTCCAAATAACGGGTCGATGCACCCAATCGAAACAGCAGGAATTCCGCCAGCCGATCCTCCGCTCCTGCCAGATCATGCTCGGGATACATCGGTCCCAAGAGGTCGTCAGTTTTCACCCGCCGATAGAACGCGCCGATCATTTCGCGGATTCCGTTTTCCCCGCAGATTTTCATCACCTCGGCTTCGTTCATGCTGTGGTTTGATCCGCCGACCTTGGCGGGCAGGCAAGCCTTGTTTTGCTCAATCAGGGATCATTGTTCTTGAAATCAGGCATTTGTGAGGCTTAGCGTGCGCTGCAATCGGTTTCCAGAAACCTTCATTCCTCCATGAGCGATTCACAAGAATACACCAACTTCATCGCCCCTGAACCGGCGGATCTGGCACCGTTCTTTCCGGGTTACGAGATCCAAAATCTCATCGCCACCGGTGGCATGGGAGCCGTCTATTGCGCGGTCCAAAAGTCGCTTGACCGCACGGTAGCCCTGAAAATTCTACCGCAGGAGCTTAGCAAGGACGCCGCATTTTGCGCTGGATTCGAGGCCGAGGCCAAGGCGATGGCTCGCCTGAATCATCCGAACCTCATTGGTGTTTACGATTTCGGCGAGGTGAATGGGATGCTCTACATCATCATGGAGTTCGTCCCCGGGAATTCGATCTATCACTCGGCGGATGGCATCGCCATCGATCCCGGCGAAGTCATCCGCCTCGTCACCGGCATTTGCCACGGCCTTGCCCACGCCCACGAAAACGGCATCCTCCACCGCGACATCAAGCCGTCGAACATCCTCCTGGACCTCAACGCCCAGCCGAAAATCGGAGACTTCGGCCTCGCCCGCCCCTTCGACCGGAAAATCGAGGAAGGTGAGGAAATATTCGGCACTCCTCACTACACGGCTCCCGAAGTCGTGGAGAACCCTCACTCCGTGGACTACCGTGCGGATATTTTTTCCGTTGGGGTGCTGCTTCACGAGCTGCTCACAGGCAAGTTGCCCGCGAACGATCCTCGCCCAGCCTCGTTGATTTCACGGTGCGACACTCGCTTTGACGCCATCATTCGCCGTGCCACGCAGCCAAGTCCCGCAGCCCGCTATGCCAGCGCCGCCGAAATGGCCGATGAGCTGCAAGCGCTCGCAAAGCCTTCCGCAGTGCAAGTGCCAAAAGCTGTGGCGGTTTCTCGTCCGGTGGCCCCTCGCCGAGTCGCCACGAAGACGAAAAAAGCATCCTCGGGTGGCTCGCCGGTATTTCTACTGCTCCTCATCGGTGCCGCCGGTGCTGCCGCGTATTGGTATTTTTATAAAAAGCCTTCCGTCGTCATCGTGGTCGAGCCACCTGCGGCGGAATTGGTCGCTCCCCCGGCTGCTGAGACCGTGACACCTCCAGAACCCGAGCCGATGGTGGAAGAGGCTCTAACGCCCCCCCCAGTGGTCACTGCTGAACCCGTCCCGGAAGTGGAAATGACTCCTGAGGCCGCTCCTGACGTCGCCGCAACTCCTCCGCCGGTTGCAGCGCCGAAATATGATGTCGCCGGTTTTCTCGCGCGAGGCCGGGCCGCCATGAAAGACCGCGCCAAGCCCTTGATCGCGGGCTATCAGGAAAAATTGAAAGATAACGTCACCAGCCTCGAACGGGAGTTGGAGCGTACGCTGCGGAAAATGCACTACACGAGAGAAAGCTCCGAGCAGATCATCGCCACGGACATTGCGGAATGGCGTCGGGCAGGTAACCGCTTGCCGGCGAGGGTCGGCCGTGGACTCGCCGGTTATCCCGGCGTTTTCAAATCCTTCTCAGACCACGTCGAAGATCAAACCGCGCTGGATTCTGAGTTCGATTCCGAAATGGCGAAATTGGGCAGCGTTTACGTGGACGGCATCGGACGGCAAATGGAAAAGCTCAGGGCCGCCAGTGACGGCGCTGCCGCCGACCTGATCGAAAAGGAAATCGAAAGCGTCAAAAAATCTCCCGAATATTTCTCCGACCTAATGGGAGCATCTGCGGTGACCGGCAAAAGATAGCCCCGAGATTTTTGTCGCGGCGCGGCATACTTCCGTTGGCGGGACGGCCTTTCCTGCTTAGTCTCGCGCGTGCCAAAGTTAGACCAAAAAACGACTAGCCCCTCCCCCCAGCCCGCCATCGTTCTCCGCGGTTGCCGCCAGCACAATCTCCAAGGTTTCGACCTCGATATTCCACTCGGCAAGCTCACCGTCGTAACCGGCCCATCCGGCTCGGGCAAATCCTCACTCGCCTTCCACACGCTCTATGCGGAAGGCCAGCGCCGCTACGTTGAGACGTTTTCGCCGTATGTTCGGCAGTTCTTCGACCGCATGGACAAGCCCGCCGTCGATCACATCGAGGGGATCCCGCCGGCCATCGCCATCGAGCAGAAAAATCACGTTCGCACCACCCGTTCCACCGTCGGCACGCTCACCGAGATCAACGACTACCTCAAGCTGCTCTTCGCCCGCCTCGCCGTCGGCTACGACCCCCACACTGGCGAGACGATCCAGCCCGACTCCCCCGACTCCGCCGCCGCTTGGGCTGCCGCAAACCTCACGGGAAATCCGGTGTTGGTCACCTTTTCCATTCCCATTCCCCCGGACTCGAAAGCCGAAGACATCCTCCCTTTTCTCAACGCTCAAGGCTATCTCCGCATCCTGCTCGACGGCCAAATCATCCGCACCGACGACCCCGGGACCACGAGTCTCCAGACTCGTTCTTCCATCCACATCGTCCAAGACCGCCTCACCCTCACACCCGAAAATCACTCCCGCCTCCTCGAAGCACTCGAAGCGGCCTTCACCCTCGGCAAGGGTCACGCCACCGTGGCTGGGACTTCCAGTCCCAGTCTTTCAAAAACATTCTCCACCACCTGGACCAACCCGAAAACCGGCTTCACCCTGCGCAAACCCACCGCCGCCCTCTTTTCCTTCAACTCCCCGTTAGGTGCTTGCCCGAAGTGCCGTGGCTTCGGCCGCATCATCGGCATCGACCTCGAAAAAGCCGTCCCGGACAAGTCCCTCTCCATCGCCCAAGGAGCCATCAAGCCCTTCCAAGGTGAGCGCGGCGACGAGTGCCAGCGTGACCTCGTGAGAAACTGCCGGGAGCGTGATATCGACACCAAGTGCCCCTTCGAAGATCTCTCGGAAGACGAGCAGGAGTGGATTTACTACGGTGACCGTAGCTCCGACGATCTCACCCCCGACGAACTCGAGGATCTCTGGCAGTCTGGCGCTTGGTATGGCGTCAAAGGCTTTTTCGACTGGATGGAGACCAAGGCTTACAAGATGCACGTCCGCGTCTTTCTCTCCCGTTACCGCTCCTACACCACTTGCTCCGCGTGTCGTGGGAAGCGCCTCCAGCCCGAGTCCCTCTGCTTCAAGGTCAGCGGTAAAACTCTTCCGGAACTCTGGGCGCACCCTGTCGCCGAGTTGCTTCCATTTGTTTCAACTCTGAAAGCTGAAGTCGCCATCCTTCCCCAGGATTCCACCCTCGGACTTGTCGTTCGGGAAATCGAATCAAGGCTCAGCTACCTCGACCAAGTCGGCCTCGGCTACCTCACCCTTGACCGCACCACCCGCACCCTCTCTGGCGGCGAGGTCGAGCGCGTCAATCTCACCACCTGCCTTGGAGCCTCGCTCACCGGCACGCTCTTCGTCCTCGACGAACCCACCGTCGGCCTGCATCCGCGTGACATTGATCGCCTCGTCGGCGTCATGCACGGCCTCCGCGACAAGGGCAACACGCTCGTCGTCGTCGAGCACGAGCAAGCCGTCATGCAAGCCGCCGATCACCTGGTCGATATCGGCCCCGGTGCCGGCTCCTTCGGCGGAACCCTCATCTATCAGGGCATCCCCGGCGGAACGCCCACTTCCGCCAAATCAAAAATCAAAAATCAAAAATCCTCAATCGTAGATCCATCTCCCATCCACGGCACCATGCCCTGGCTCACCGGTGAGAAATCCATCGCCATCCCCAAGACCCGCCGCAAGCCCACCAAGAAGCTCCTCTCCATCCGCGGTGCCACCCGCCACAACTTGAAAAAACTCGATGTCGATCTCCCACTCGGCCTCTTCACCGTGCTCACCGGAGTCTCCGGGTCCGGGAAATCCACCTTCGCTCACGACGTTCTCTATCTGAACCTTGCTCACAAGCTCGGCCAGGAAGCTGAAGGCGACGCCGCACCCATCAAAGACCTCAAAGGCTCCCAACATCTATCAGGCGTCGAGCTTGTCGATCAAACCGCCGTCGCCCGCACCCCGCGTTCCACGCCTGCGGTGTTCCTCGGTGCTTTCGATCCCATCCGCCAGCTCTTCGCCTGCACCCCCGAGGCCAAGGCCCGCGACCTCACCACCGGCTTCTTCTCCTTCAACTCCGGAGCAGGGCGCTGTGACCGCTGCGCTGGAAATGGTTTCGAGAAAGTTGAAATGCAGTTCCTCTCCGATCTCTACGTCACCTGCCCCGACTGCAACGGCAAGCGCTACAAATCTTCCACCCTCGAGTTCCTCTACCTTGGAAAATCCATCCACGACATCCTTGATCTCACCGTCGTCGATGCCATCGCCTTCTACGAGGCGAGCGTAGGCGTTTCACCTGCATTTTTAAAACGCCACCACCAGATCATCAGACTCCTCTCCCCCCTCGTTCAAGTCGGCCTCGGTTATCTGAAGCTCGGCCAACCCCTCAACACCCTCTCCGGCGGCGAGGCCCAACGCCTCAAACTCTGCCAACTCCTCTCCGTAGCTGGGACTTCCAGTCCCAGCACCTCCACCAAACTCCTTATCCTCGACGAACCCACCACCGGCCTCCACTTCTCCGACATCGAGAACCTCCTAACGGTCTTCCAGAAACTCGTCGATTCCGGCCACACCCTCCTCGTCATCGAGCACAACCTCGACGTCATCAAATCTGCCGACTGGATCCTCGACCTCGGCCCCGAAGCCGGCAAGTACGGCGGCCAGTTAGTCGCCCAAGGCCCGCCCGAAACCGTCGCCAAGTTAGACACCCCCACCGCGCACTTTCTCAAGGGAGCGCTCTCCGGGACCGCGAGTCTCCAGGCTCGCTCTTCCCCCCAATCCCAAATCCCAAATCTCCAGTCCCAAATCTCTCTGAAAGGCGCGCGCCACCACAACCTCAAAAACATCTCCCTCGAGATCCCGCGCGACCAGCTCGTCGTCATCTCCGGTCTATCCGGTTCCGGGAAATCCACCCTCGCCTTCGACATCCTCTTCGCCGAGGGGCAGCGCCGCTTCCTCGACTCCATGTCCGCTTACGCCCGGCAGTTCGCCGAGCAGTTGGAAAAGCCCGAACTCGACCAACTCCAGGGCCTCCCCCCCACCGTCGCCATCGAGCAACGCGTCTCACAAGGCGGCGGGAAATCCACCGTGGCCACCGTCACCGAGCTCTGGAATTTCATCCGCCTGCTCTATTCCAAACTCGGCACCCTCTACTGCCCCGACTGCCAGGTGCCAGTGGAAAAACAGTCGCTATCCGCCATCGAAAACACCATCCGCGGCTATTTGAAGAAAGGTCCCGTCACGCTGTTAGCGCCCCTCATCCGTGGCAAAAAGGGCTACCACAACGAGATCGCCGAGTGGGCGCTCAAGCAGGGTTTCACCCGCTTGTTAGTCGATAAGCAGTTCAAAGATGCCGAAGGCTTCACCCGCCTCGAACGCTTCAAGGAGCACGACATCGACGTCGTCGTGTCAGAGATCTCCAAATCATCAGTCCACAATCTTCAATCATCAATCGAGCGCGCCCTCGAAATCGGAAAAGGTCTCATCAAGCTCTTCACCGCCGAGAAAAAATTCATCCTGCTCTCCACCAAATCCAGTTGCCCCAGCTGCAATCAATCGTTCGAACCGCTCGATCCACGCCTCTTCTCCTTCAATTCTCCACACGGCTGGTGCCTGGAATGCCGTGGCCACGGCCGCGTCCCGAAACGCCGCCAATATCTCGACACCGCCCGTTTCGATTCCGTGTTAGAAGCGGAAATGGATGCGGACCGCGCCATCGAGCGCATGGACGATGTCGAGCTCGTCAGCTGCCCCGCCTGCCACGGCTCCCGTCTCAACCCCACCGCCTCCGCCGTCAGGCTGGGAGGACAGGCGTCCCGCCTGTCTGGGAAAACAGGCGTCTCGCCTGTTACATCCACTGCCATCTCTTCCCTCGGCCACCTCTCTATCGATTCCGCATCCACCCATTTCCAAAACCTCACCTTCACCGCAGACCGCGATACCCTCATCGCCCGCGACATTCTGCCAGAGATCCGCCAGCGCCTCGCCTTCCTCCAAGAAGTCGGCCTCGGTTACCTCCAGCTCGACCGCTCCGGTAACACCCTCTCCGGAGGCGAATCCCAGCGCATTCGCCTCGCCGCCCAACTCGGCTCTAACCTCCGCGGCGTGCTCTACGTGCTCGACGAACCCACCATCGGCCTCCACCCACGCGACAACGCCGCCCTCCTCAAGACCCTCATCGCCCTCCGCGACCAAGGGAATTCCCTCATCATCGTCGAGCATGACGAAGACACCATCGCCGCCGCCGACCATCTCATCGACCTAGGTCCGGGGGCAGGGCGTTTAGGCGGCGAGATCGTCTATCAGGGAAAACCCCCGCGTCTTCAGAAATCAAAAATCAAAAATCAAAAATCATCAATCCTCTCCCCCACCTACCGCGCCCTCACCGCAGTGATGAACCACCCCATCCGCGGCTCGCGCCGTCCGGTCGGCAAAGACCACCCCTTTCTATCAATCACCGGCTGTCACGCCAACAATCTCAAAAACGTCGATGCCGCCATCCCCTTCGGCCGGCTCACCGTGCTCACCGGCATTTCCGGATCCGGGAAATCCTCGTTGATGCATTCCTGCGTGGCGGCGGTTTTCAACCGCCAGACCAAGTCAAAACTCCCGTTCCAAAAAGTCACCGGCGAGAAACAAATCAAAGCCTGTTATGAAGTCGATCAATCCCCCATCGGCAAAACCTCGCGTTCCTGCCCGGCGACTTACGTGAAAGTCTTCGATCACATCCGCGCCCTCTTCGCCCAGCTGCCGGAAGCCCGCATGCGCGGCTTCGAAGCGTCCCGTTTCTCCTTCAACACCGACAACGGCCGCTGCCCCGAATGCAAGGGGAACGGCCGCGTGAAGTTGGAAATGGATTTCCTCCCCAGCACCTGGGTCCATTGCGAGTCCTGCGACGGTCAGCGCTACAATCCCGCCACGCTCGAAGTCACCTTCCGCCAGAAAAATATCGGTCAAGTGTTAGCCATGACCATCGACGAGGCCTCCGCCTTCTTCGAGTCCCAGCCGCGCATCGCTCATCCGCTCAAGCTCATGGCAGACACCGGTCTCGGCTACCTTCAGCTCGGCCAACCCAGCCCCACCCTATCAGGTGGCGAGGCCCAGCGCATCAAACTCGTCTCCGAGCTCACCAAAGGCCGCGGCACCAAGGCCACCCTCAACAACGCCGCGCTCACCCAGCGCAATCTCTACCTCATCGAAGAACCCACCGTCGGCCTCCACCTCGAAGACGTGCAACGCCTCATCGACGTCCTCCATCGCCTCGTCGATGAAGGTCACACCGTCATCGTCATCGAGCACCACATGGCCGTCGCCGCCGAAGCCGACTGGATCCTCGACATCGGTCCCGAAGCCGGTGACGCCGGCGGCCAAATCATCGCCCAAGGCCCACCGGAAAAGATCGCCAAGTCCAAGACCTCCCGCACCGCACCGTTTCTCAAGATCGCGCTGCGGGCTTGAAGTTTTGAGCGCCACGTTCCTCGCGTCTGGCTAAAATAAGAAAACTCATATTTTAGTTTCACCTTTGAAATGGAATTGAGACCACGACGATCTTTCCGCGCTCCTCACGGATCTCGAATCCTTCTGGCACAACGAAGACATCCGCGTGCCCATCTCATCAGGATCGCCATCAGCCCGGCGACGACATCACCGTCTCGAAGGAAAACGACACCCGCTTCTCCCAAAGCTTCTGCCGGATGAAATTCGCCGCCACCTCGGAGAATTCCAGCTTCCCATCCGCGAAGCGCAGTCTTTCGGCCTCCCCGGGCGGGGACTATCAAACCGCCCCAATATCAGTGTCCCTTCGGCCTTGCGTGATCCGGCGCGATGTAGAATGGCTCCGCGCTCCGCCACAGACTGGCCAGATATTCCGTGTCCGTCTCGTCCACCTGGCCGCTTTCCGCCGCCAGGCCGGTCGCGCGTGCTGCGCTGGCCAGCACCAGGTTGAATTCGTGATACACCGCCGCATCCCGGGGGTCCGAGTGGATCAGGAACTGGAAATGCCGCTCTTTCGCAGCGGCACCTTCCGGTTGTTGGTCTTCCACGATCCACGCCGCTCGGAAATTCCGGTGCTGCCGCAGGATCTCGAACACCGGTTGCAACAGGTCCGTCGGATAGTCTGCCGGATCGATGTTCCTCATTACCCGGCTGATCGTTTCTCCGGTCGGTTCCAGCGGCTCCAGAACGCTGCCATCCGCCACGTCCCGCATCATTTCCGGCGGCAGATAGATCGCTCCGGTCTTGCAGGCCATGTTGATCATCCCGCGCAGCTCCATCTTCCCCAGCAGATCTAGCACCTGCATCGCCGCCATCGAGGCTGCCGCCATCGAGTCTTCCGGCACCCGGCAGGCCCTCATCGATTCCTGTAGCCGCTCGAATGACGAGAACACCGGCACATACGGCCCTTCCGCATCCTCCAGTTCCATGAATGGCGATCTCATCCCGTTCTCCAGTTCCACCGTGCCGCCGATGATTTCCGGATGAAACGGCGTCAGGAACCACAGTTCCCCCTTGCCCAATTCCCGCAGGAACTGCGGCAACGCGGATTTGCTTTTCACCAGCGCCATCAGCGCGCGGTCAAGGTCGTTCGTGGGGATCTTCTTGGGTGTCATGGGGTGGAATGGTGTGATTGGAGACTTTGGTGAAACGGACCGCCGGATTCATCCGGCCCGCGCGGCGGGTGGGAGGACCATGGGGAGAATATGAATGGTGTGTAGAGTTGAAGGGAGGGGCTGATCCGATTTATGGTCCCTCCTGTTGATCCATTTTCCTCTCAAGGACTAAAGGCGGATAGACCATCCACGCCCGATCACGCAACTGAAAGCTTCTCCCGGCCAACTCTGCCAGGTGGATGTGCCTGAGGAACCATTCCAGCCGAGCG